>JAVEEI010000125.1 GCA_030840525.1 Frankiaceae bacterium | reverse complement strand
AACATCCTCAGCCCGGCGCACGGTCGTCCGATCACGTCGCCGACGCAGGACATGGTGCTCGGTCTCTACTACCTGACCGCGCACACGCCGGGCGCGACCGGCGAGGGCCGCGTGTTCTCCTCGGTCGCCGAGGCGACGATGGCGTACGACGCCCGCGAGCTCGACCTGCAGGCGATGGTGAAGATCCGCCTCGACGACGTCCCGCCGTCGGCCGGCGACCCGCCGGTCCCGTCGGTGAGCCGCGGCTCGGACACGTCGTCGCGGCCGTTCACCGCGCCCGAGGGCTGGGCGCCGGGCGAGCCGGTCGTCGTCGAGACGACGCTCGGGCGGTGCCTGTTCAACGAGACGCTGCCGGAGGACTACCCCTTCGTCGACTACGAGGTGAAGAAGGCGCAGCTCGGCGAGATCGTCAACGACCTGGCCGAGCGCTACCCGAAGGTCCAGGTCGCGGCCAGCCTCGACGCGCTCAAGGAGCGCGGCTTCCACTGGGCGACGCGGGCCGGCGTCACGATCGCGATCTCCGACGTCGTCACGCCGCCGGAGAAGGCCGCGATCCTCGCGCGCTACGAGGAGATGGCGGAGAAGGTCCAGAAGCAGTACGAGCGCGGTGTCATCACCGACGACGAGCGCCGGCAGGAGCTCATCGAGATCTGGACCCGAGCGACGACCGAGGTCGCGAACAAGATGCGCGACAACTTCCCGAAGTACAACCCGATCCAGATGATGGTCGGCTCGGGTGCCCGCGGAAACATGCTCCAGGTCCAGCAGATCGCCGGTATGCGTGGTCTCGTCGCCAACCCCAAGGGCGAGATCATCCCGCGGCCGATCAAGACCAACTTCCGCGAGGGCCTGACCGTGCTGGAGTACTTCATCTCCACGCACGGTGCCCGTAAGGGTCTGGCCGACACCGCGCTGCGTACGGCGGACTCGGGTTACCTGACCCGGCGTCTCGTCGACGTGTCGCAGGACGTCATTGTCCGCGAGATCGACTGCGGCACCGAGCGCGGCATCGTCGTACCGATCGGGTTCGCCAACGAGGACGGCACCGTCACCCTCGACCGCGAGAACGTCGAGAACCGCGTCTACGCGCGGACGCTCGCCGAGACCGTGTCGAAGGGCAAGGAGGTGCTGGCCGAGGCCGGTGCCGACCTCGGCGACGTGCTCATCGCGAAGCTGGTGGAGAACGGCATCGCCGAGGTGCGGGTGCGCAGCGTGCTCACCTGCGACTCGAAGGTCGGCATCTGCGGCCTTTGCTACGGCCGCTCGCTCGCGACCGGCAAGCTCGTCGACACCGGCGAGGCCGTGGGCATCATCGCGGCGCAGTCGATCGGTGAGCCGGGTACGCAGCTGACGATGCGGACGTTCCACACCGGCGGTGTCGCGGGTGAGGACATCACGCACGGCCTGCCGCGTGTGGTCGAGCTGTTCGAGGCGCGGCAGCCGAAGGGCCGCGCGCCGATCAGCGAGGTCGCCGGCCGGGTGTCGGTCGAGGAGACCGACAAGACGGCGAAGCTCGTCGTCACCCCGGACGACGGCTCAGAGGTCGTCGAGTACCCGATCCCGAAGCGGATGCTGGCCTGGCGCTGGTACGACGCGGAGTCGGAGCGGGCGCGCGGGCAGTGGCGGGTCGAGGAGGGCCAGCACGTCGAGGTGGGCCAGCAGCTGCACGCCGGCGCGGCCGACCCGCACGAGGTGCTGCGGATCCTCGGGCCGCGCGCGGTGCAGCTGCACCTCGTCGGCGAGGTCCAGGACGTCTACCGCTCGCAGGGCGTGACGATCCACGACAAGCACATCGAGATCATCATCCGGCAGATGCTCAAGCGGGTGAACATCCTCGAGTCCGGCGACACCGAGCTGCTGCCCGGTGAACTGTCGGAGCGGCCGCGGTTCGAAGAGGAGAACCGTCGCGTCGTGTCCGAGGGCGGTCAGCCGGCGGCCGGCCGGCCGGTGCTGATGGGCATCACGAAGGCCTCGCTGGCGACGGAGTCGTGGCTGTCGGCGGCGTCGTTCCAGGAGACGACGCGAGTGCTCACCGACGCGGCGATTCACGCCCGGTCGGACTCGCTGCTCGGCCTCAAGGAGAACGTCATCATCGGCAAGCTCATCCCGGCGGGCACCGGCATCAACCGCTACCGCAACGTCCGGGTGGAGCCGACCGAGGAGGCCAAGGCGGCCGTGTACTCGATGACCTCGTACGAGGACAGCGACTACACGTTCGGCCAGGGCTCCGGCGAGGCCGTCCGCCTCGACGACTACGGCTACGACCAGGGCTACCGCGACTACCGGTAGCTCTCTGCTCCCCCGCTCTCTGCTCCCCCCGCTCGTTGAGTGTGACGAAGCTCGTCTTCTCGCAGGCTGAGAAGACGAGCTTCGTCGCACTCGACCGGGGTTGTGGATGGCCGTTCGCGTCCTGACGCCCGTTAGGGCACTTTTGCTCTCGTGCGATACGCGCGGGTCCCGGCCGAGTTGAGCTCGGCGCCGTTTACGACGGCACAAGCCCGCGCCGCCGGCATCTCGCGGACGGCACTCGGAAGCGCGCCCTGGCGGCAGGTCTTCCGCGGTGTCTGGGCACACGTCGACGTACCGGAGGATCGCGACTTCCGGCTGAGCGCGGCGGCGCTGCTGCTGCCGCCGCGGGCCGTGCTGTGCGGCCTGACCGCCGCGTGGGTCTGGGGCGCGGACGTCCGCCGTACCGACGACCTCGACGTCCACGTGTCGTTCCCGCGTGGCGGCCGGCTGCGCGCCCGTTCGGGGCTGCGCGTATGCCAGGAAACGTTGGCACCAAACGACATCTGGCACCTCCCCGACGTCGCGATCACGTCGCCGACGCGTACGGCGTTCGACTGCCTCCGGCTGCTCCGCGGGGCCGAACGCGTCGTCGTCGTCGACGCGCTCACCCACCTCGGCCGCACGACGGTCGGCGAGCTTCGCGCGTACTTCGCCGGGCAGCGCCGGTTGCGCAACCTGCGCGTCGGCGAGGCGCTGCTCGACGACGTCGAGCCGCTCGCCGAGTCGCCGATGGAGTCGCGGGTGCGGCTCATCGTCGTAACGGCGGGCCTGCCGAGGCCGCTCGCGCAGTTCGAGGTCCGCACGCCGTCGGGCGGGTTCGTCGCCCGCGTCGACCTCGCCTACCGCGACCGCAAGATCGCGATCGAGTACGACGGCGCGTGGCACTGGCAGCAGCGCCGAGCCGACGACCGCCGCCGCGACGCACTACGCGCGCTCGGCTGGACCGTGCTGGTGTTCTCCGCCGACGACGTGTACGGCGACCCGGACCGCATCGTCCGCGAGGTGGCGACAGCGCTCCGCCGCAGCGCCGCGCACACCGGTTGAGTGCGACGTAACTCGTCTTCTCAGCCGCTGAAAGGACGAGTTTCGTCACACTCAACGGGATGGGTGGCGGCGCGGAGGGCGGCGTAGGCGGCGGTTAACGCGGGTTGCTGGTAGCTCGCGTTCAGGCCGCTGGGGTTGGGGAGCACCCACACGCGCGCACCCTCGAACGTCTCGCCTGCCTGCTCGCCCACCCGCGCCCGGCGCCGGTCGAACGCGACCCGGTACGTCGAGATCCCGAGGAACGCGACGAACTCCGGCCGCCAGCGCCGTACCAAAGCCCGTAGCGGCACCAAGCCGGCGCGCACCTCCGCCGCCGACAGCTCGTCCGCCCGCGCGGTCGCCCGGGCGACGAGGTTCGTGATCCCGAGGCCGGCCGCGAGCACGGCGGAGGTCTCGGCCGGCGCCAGCAGCCGCGAGGTGAACCCGGCCTCCCATAACGTGCGCCACAGCCGGTTGCCGGGCCGGGCGAAGTGCAGCCCGGTCCAGCCCGAGTAGAGCGACGGGTTGATCCCGACGAGCAGCACCCGCAGCCCCGGCCCGACGAGGTCCGGGACGGTCGCGCCGTACGCCGCCAGCAGGTCGGACCGGCTCGGGACTGCACTACGATCGGGCGCCATGTCTCACCTCGCCGAAAGCCCGACGACCGTACGAGACAGGGTTACGGCGGCAGGCGTCCCAGCCGCCGCGGCGTTCGGCACCTGGCTGCTGTTCGTCCTCATCGCCATCCCGGTCCGCCACCACTTCGGCGCGCACGCACTCTCCGCCCGCACACAGGTCCTGCCGCTCGGCCTCGGCGTCCTGCTCGTCCTCGCCGCGGCCGCGCTGGTCGTGCGCCGCCCGATCAGCCCGCTCGTCGCCGGCATCCTCCTCGGCGCGATGGCCGGCTGGGTCAGCTTCTCCATCCTCGCCATCCTCGCCGGTACCCAGTTCCCGGCCGGCGGCATGTACGGCGACTGCGGCCGCACGGTCGCGGCGGCGCAGCGGTTCCGGCTGAGCTGGGGGAGCGGCGACCAGTTCATCAGCGGCCACCCGTCGTGGTACCCGCCGCTGTGGTTCTGGCTGTGGGGCCGCTCGGCCGCGCTCGTCGGCAAGGACGCGTGGCAGATCGGCGCGGTGTTCCAGGGCACCGGCCTCGGGCTGATCGTGCTGGCCACCGGGTTCGCTTGGCGGCTGGTGCTGAAGTGGCCGCGCGCGCTCGCGGCGACCGCTGCGACGACCGCGATCCTGTTCGGCCCGTTCCACTTCGACCCGTGCAAGGGACACGAGATCAGCGCCACGATGCTGGTCGTCCCCGCCGTACTGTTCGCGCACCTCGTCGTCGTCGACGTGCTGCTCGGCCGGCAGCGCAGGCTCGCGGCGGCCGGCGCCGGCGTGCTCCTCGGCATCTGCCTGCTGCTCTACCAAATCGTCGTGATCTTCCCGCTCGTCGGGCTGCTCGTGCTCTGGGTCGTCAGCGCCGTCCGCGCGAAACGGCTCGCCAGCTTCGGCATCCATGTCGCCTGCGCGGCCGCGGCCGGGTTCGTCGCGGTGTCGTGGTACGTCATCCCGCTGATCCCGGTGCAACTGCACAACAAGTACCCGCGCGGCCACGACCTGCTGATGGTCTACTACGGCTTCAGCCACCTGCCCGGCCTGTTCACCGGCTCGATCACGATCACGCTGACCGCGGTCGTCGCCGCGGTCCTCGTCGCGGTGTTCGTCCGCACGCCGCTCGGGCAGGGCGTCGCCACGGTCGCCGTCGCTTGCGTGCTCATCCAGGGCATCGCGCTGCTCAACATCGTCAAGGGCGGCGAGGACTTCTACTCCTACCGCACCTACTACATCCTCATCGTGCTGGCCGCGACGAGCATCGTGCTGTTCACCGACCCGCTGCTGCTCCCGGCCCGCGCGCAGGCGGTGCTCGCCGTACGACGCTTCGCGATCCGGCGGGCCGTCGTCGCCCTCGGCGTCGGGCTCATGTTGTTCGCGGTCGACCAGGCGTGGGCCGGGTGGCACGCACCGATCACACCGCTCGAAGCGCTGGCGAAGGACTACCCGAAGACCGCGGCGAGCAGCCAGGCGGCGCGCGCGTACATCACGCCGCTGCCCAACTGCGGCAAGGTCCGCGGCCTGCCGGCGAGCATCCACACCGCGCCGTGCTTCCCGGCCGCGCGGATCCAGGACTGCATCAACAAGACGTACGGCAAGGGCGCGCTGCCGATCCTCGTCGCGTACGACGAACGGCTCGCCGGCTTTTACGGCGACTACTACTACCTCGGCAACGACGGCGGGGCCGGCGGGCCGTACGACGCACTCGCGCAGCACACGGCGTACCTGACCAAGCTGTCGCAGGCGACCGATGCAGCGGACCTGCTGGCCATGTCGCGGCACACGCCGTTCGGGCCGATCGAGGGTTACGTGCTCTCGGTGCAGCGCAACGGCGACTACCGCTGGGTGGCGCAGATCTACCACGGCAAGAACGTCGTGAACTTCGCGCCGGGGCTGTTCGACGACCCCGCGTGGGCGGTCTGCCGGTCCGGGCCGGCGATCGTGCTGCTGGACCGCTCGGCACGCCCGGCGCACGCCTGACGGCCCAACCATCGGCGCGCGACCGAGCGCGCGCGGTTAGCATGGCTTTCATGGCCTCCGCGCAGCTGCTTCGCCAGCGGCTGGCCGTGGAGCTGACCGCTTTCGGCGCGATCGGCGCGATCTGCCTGGTCAGCGACATCGTCTTGTTCAACGTCTTCACGTTCGGCGCCGGGCTGAGCCCGGTCGCGGCCAAGAGCGTCGGCATGGTCATCACCGGCACGATGGCGTTCTTCGGGCACCGGCACGTGACGTTCCGCCACCACCGCGGCGACCAGACCTACCGCCGCGAGATCACGACGTTCGTGGTCGCGACGCTGCTCACCGTGCTGCTCAGCCTGCTGCCGCTGTTCGTCGTGAAGAACATGATGCACACCCACGACGTCGTCCTGCTCAACGGCGCCAACCTGCTCGGCATCGCGCTCGGCACGCTCGCCCGCTACCTCGCCTACCGGCACGTCGTATGGGCGGCCGCGCCCGCCGTAGACCTAGGAAGCGGCGCTGGCCCGGCCGGCGTCGTCGACGAGGCTGTCGCGGGTGAGCACGCCGGGTCGGGCCGGCTGCTCGAGCTGGAGCACGAACTGGTAGGCGAACAGCGTCGGCCTTAGCGCCACCAGCAGCTTGTCGATCGCGCTGATCAGGCGCGCGCCGGTGCGCTTGCTGTCGCCGGCCAGTACGTCGAGCGGCAGCCCGCTGTCGGACCGCCGCCGTACCTCGAAGCCGGCGTTGCGGAACAGGCGCTCGAGGCTCTTGCGGGTGAAGAACCGGTAGTGCGTCTTGTCGAGGATGCCGCGCTGGTCGTAGTCGAACGCGCCCACGGCGGTGCGGATGCGCGGGTACCAGTGGCCGAAGTTGGGCACCGACGCGATCAGCCGGCCGTCCGGGCGGAGCACCCGCTTGATGTCCTGGAGCAGCACCTCGGGCCGGCGGACGTGCTCGATGACGTCGGCGGCGATGACGACCTCGAACCCGGTGCCGACCTCAGCCGGGATGCCGTCCTCGAGGTCGCCGATGTGGAACTCGTCGACCCGGGCGAGCGTCTCGGGGAAGCTCTCGCGGTCGACGCCGACGACGCGGTGGCCGAGGGCGCGGATGCGCTCGGCGAGCAGGCCGCTGGAGCAGCCGAGGTCGAGCACCTTCGACGGCGGCATGTCGGCGAGGAAGGCCAGGATGCGGCCGTGCGAGCTGTCCTGGCTCTCCTTCAGGCCGTACTCGTCGTGGACGCTGCCCTCGTCGCCGCTGGAGAAGCCCATCCGGCCGAGGCGGTACTTCAGCACGTCGCGGGTCACGTCTTTCGCGTATTTCATCCCGTCGACGTAGCAGACCTCGTCGCCGTAGTACGTCGGGATCGGCACCTCTTTGATCCGCAGGCCGTGGTCGATGAGCTGGATGATGATCTGGGTGTCGAAGTTGAAGCCGTCGGCGTTGCGCTCGAACGGGATCCGCTTGAGCGCGGCCACCGAGTAGGCGCGGTAGCCGGAGTGCCACTCGGTGAGGTTGGCGCCGGCGACGGCGTTCTCGAACCGGCTGAGGATCTTGTTGCCGACGTACTTGTAGAGCGGCATGCCGCCCTTGCGCGCAGCTTTCGGCTCCATCATCCGCGAGCCCATGACGCAGTCGGCCTCGCCGGCGACGATCGGGTCGACGATGTCGCCGATGCACTCGGGCGCGTACTGGCCGTCGCCGTGCAGCATGACCACGACGTCGAGGTCGTGCTCGATCGCGATCCGGTAGCCGGCCTTCTGGTTGCCGCCGTACCCGAGGTTCCTCTGGTGCCGGATGACGGTGATCGGCAGCTCGGGGGCGAGCTGCTGGTAGCCGAGCGCGACGAGGTGGGTCGCGTCCCGGCTGGCGTCGTCGCAGATCAGGATCTCGGTGATCCGGGCGCGGAAGTCGTGCGGGATGCGGTCGAGCACGCTGGCGAGGGTCGTGACCGCGTTGTACGCGACGATCAGGACGCCGATGCGGGGCTCGGACGAGGCGGAAGCGGCAGCGGATTTCGGCACGGGCTACAGGATAGAGGCGCCGCCCGCCCGGCCGCCCCGGAGCGTGTGCGCACTGGTGCGCCATGGCGCACCCAGCCGCACACGCTTGCCCAGGGCCCGGACCGGGTTTTGACCTGTGGGAGCGGACCCGGCTAGTCTGTCCGCTTGTGCCTGGAGCCAATCCGGGCGCTCCGGCGCGTCCGTGACCAGCACCGCAACGGGTGCAGGGCAGGGCGCCGGCCCTCACTCCGACCGTGAGCGGATTATTCCGCACGTGGGCGGAGCGCGGCCGGGCGACACGCCCGACCGCGTGGGTCGGAGCCGGACGGCACCACCGAAGACAAGACGACACAGGGAGACACGCGAGTGCCCACGATCTCTCAGCTGGTCCGCAAGGGCCGGCAGGACAAGATCGGCAAGACCAAGACGCCGGCGCTGAAGGGCAGCCCTCAGCGGCGCGGCGTGTGCACGCGCGTCTACACGACGAC
>JAVEEI010000116.1 GCA_030840525.1 Frankiaceae bacterium | reverse complement strand
CCGGCACCCGGATCACCTTGCCGACCGGCGCGAGCAGCGTCTCGGTGCGGGCGAGGTGCTCCTCGGTCGCGTGCGCGCCGGCCGCGACCGCGCTCATCGCCTCGTCGACGAACACCGGCGTATTGCTCATCACCCGCACGACCGGAGTGCCGGGCGCGAGCCGGGACTCGAGGAACGCGGTCGGGATGCCCGCCGCGATCGTGATGACGAGCGTCTCGGCCGGCACGACGCCGGCCAGCTCGTCGAGCAGCGCGCCCATCTCCTGCGGCTTGACCGCGACCAGCAACGTGTCGGCGGACTGCGCGGCGGACGCCGTCGCGACCCCGCGGACGCCGTAGCGCTCGGTGAGCAGCGCGGTGCGGTCCGGGTGCCGCTCGCTGAACAGCAGGTCGGCCGGCGGCCGGCCGGCACGCAAAAGGCCCGACATGAGGGCTTCGCCCATCTTGCCGGCGCCGAGGATCGCGACCTTCTCCGTCACGCGCCCATGCTGTCACCCACGGGCCGCAGGCGCTCAGTCGGTCAGCGTGAGGGTGTCTCCGCCGGTCACCGTCGACACGTCGTTGCTGTCGAGCCCGAAGGTGATGTTGTAGTTGCCGGGCGCAGCGTAGAAGCCGTCGGCCGAGATGGTGTCCCACGACGACGTCCACCGCACGCAGGTGCCGGCCTTGACGACCAGCGCGTACGTCGTCGTCTTGTACTTGATGCCCTGGCCGGCCCGCCAGACCGGCGACCCGCTGCTGTCGTCGAGGCCGAGGAAGATCTCGCGGGTGTCGTAGAAGTGCACGGTGCCGTCGCCGACGACCGACGGACGGCACAGCTCCATCGACAACGTCACCGTGTGCTTGCGCCGGGCCTGTGCCGGGCCGGTGTAGAGCTCGCACCACCCTTGCACGTCGTACGTCGGGTCGCAGGCGGAGTCGTAGCCGACGGTCGTCCGCTTGATCGGCGCGTTGGCGGAGTGGCGTTTCGGCGGCGCGGTCGGGGTCGGCGAGCTCGACGGCCGCGGCGCCGGGAAGGCGTTACCCGACGTCGTCGGGCCGGGCGCTCCGGGCAGCACCGTCCCCGACCCCGTCGCCCCGACCGAGCTGGGAGTCGGCGGCTGGGCATGGGCGGACGGGCCGGTGCTGCCCGGAGCTGTTCGCGCGCCAGCGTGGTCGGGGGCGGCGGGTACGACGCGGAGCCGGTCGGCGCCGGTGCCGGTGCCGGCGGCGCCGATCAGGACGCCGGGGACCGCCGCGACGACGGCGAACCCGCCGCTGGTGAGCAGCGCGCGCCGGCGCGTGCGGGCCCGGGCCCGGCGCAGCACGTCGCGCATCCCGTCGGGCGACGGGAAGAACGCCGGACGCATCTCAGTCATGGAGTGCCTCCAGCTCGTTCGCGAGCAGCACGCGAGCCTCCGAGAGCTGACGTTTCACGGTGCCGGCCGGGCGACCGACGGCGGTCGCGACCGACTCGACCGACAGGTCGGCGAAGTAGTGCAGCAGCACGACGTCGCGCAGTCGCCGGGGCAGCGCCTGCACCGCCGCCCGCAGGCTGATCATCGACGCGTCCGGGCCCGGGTGGTGACCCGCCTCGCGGACGTTCGCGGCGACGGCGTCGATCGCCGTACGGTCGTCGGCCCGGTCCCGCCAGGCCTTGCGGACGAGGTTCGTCGCGACCCGGTAGAGGTAGGCCTTCGGGTCGTCGATCCGCCGCCAGCGGGACACCATGCGGGCGAAGGCCTCCTGGGTCAGGTCGTGCGCGAGCTCGCGGTCGCGGGTGAGCGACCAGCAGTAGCCGGCCAGCTCGGGGTAGTGGCCCGTGTAGAAGGCGCTGAACTCCTCCTCCTGGGTGCGCACGGCCGTGAGTCTCCCAACCGAGTCGGCGACGGTGAGGGTCACGAAGACAAAGAGTCCGGCAGGACCGAACCGGTTCGCCCCGAATGCACTCTTTGTCGATGTGGGACGGAAACGTCCTCGTCGTAGGGGAGGTTCGATGCGTCAACACCCAGCTCTGGCGCTGCTCGCGGCCGCAGCGGCGTGCCTCGGGATAGCCACCGGCGCCGCGCCGTCGTCGGCCCGACTCGTCGCGGCCGAGCCGCTCGCCGCGGTCACCACGATCACCGCGTCGTCGAGCGGTACGGCGAGCGTCGTGCTCTACGACGACGCGACCGTGTCGGCCGCCTACGCGCACAACCCCGACGTCACGCTGTCCGGGAAGGGCCGGCTGGTCGGCTTCGACCTGGTCAGCGCGACCTACTCCGCCGGCGGCTCCAACGACGATCTCACGGCCGAGCGGCTGCCCGCGTTCGCCGGCTCCGCGACGTACGTCTCCGGCTCGTACGGCGCGCCCGCGAAGTGCAGCGGCTACCCCAACGACACCGTTCCCGTGCAGCAGCAGTGCAGCGGCTGCAGCTACTACCCGAGCCCGACCGTGCCGGTCGAGGCGAGCTGCGACTACGCGACCCCGAAGACCTACACGCTGCACGAGGGCTACTACCAGTTGAGGGTGCTCACCGACGGCGCACCGCTGCGCATCACGATCAAGCTGCACGGCCTCGGCAAGACCCACGCGAAGGTGCATCTGCAGGCGCCGTTCCGGTCGCTCGAGACGCCGATGACACAGCGCGAGTCGATCGGCTCGTCGACGATCACCTACGGCGGCTCCGCGTCGTTCGCGAACGCGACCGACATCCTCACGATCGTCAGCGCCAAGGTGCACGCCAACGCCACACTCGTCGCCGCCACGGGGTGCTGGCGGTCGGACACATCCGCGCCGCCGCCGTACGCCTACAGCCCGGCCTGCCCGGGCGGGCACGTGCAGGGCTACGCGTACCGGATCAACGCACCGGCGGGCGGCGTGGGCGCCCAGGAGGTCGCGGTGTTCGCCGGCAGCCTGACGCCGACCAACCCGCCCAACGGCGTCGGCGGCTCGATCGCCGACAGCGACGGGCCGGCGTACGTGGGCGGTCTCGCGGTTTGGGTCGACGGTCCGCAGTTGCCGTTCTTCACGCCGTTCACCTCGTACTAGGCGCGGCGCAGCAGGGTGGGTTTCGCCGATCCCTCCTAGGTGTACTCGGCCGTCACGTTGGTGACGCGGTGATGCGGCTGATCGGCGGGTGTCCTCCGAGGGCGGTGTGTCGACGTCGATTGTTGTAGTGGTGGAGCCAGCGGTCGAATGCGCGGGCGCGCGCCTGG
>JAVEEI010000111.1 GCA_030840525.1 Frankiaceae bacterium | reverse complement strand
CTACGTCATCTCGGCCGGCAAGACCAAGGCGGGCCAGACCACGACCAACGTGTGGCTGTTCGTCTCGCACGACCACGGTGCCCACTGGGGCGCGCCGATCCGGGTGAACACGCCGAACCTCAAGGCGAACGTGATGCCGGCGGTCGTCGGTGGGCTGCGCGGCAACGAGGTTGCGGTCGGCTGGTTCGGTACCAGCACGAACGGTGACCCGAACTACCTGAAGAACCAGTGGCGCTACTACGTCGCGACGTCGTTCGACGGCGGCAAGCACTTCGCCCAGACGACGGTGACGTCCTCGCCCATCCACTACGGCGACATCTGCACCCAGGGCCTGTTCTGCGGCCTGCTGCCGAACCAGCCGGGCAACCGCAACATCGCCGACTTCGACGAACTGGCGGTCGACCCGCACACCGGCGAGCTGATCGTGGCCTTCCCGGTTGACCCGTACAACCGCCCGGACATCAACGGCCACAACGACTTCTCGTCGTCGGCGTACATCGTCCGCCAGGTGGGCGGCAAGCCGCTCCGCTAGGTCGTTGGGAGCGAAGCGACTGCGCTGCGCTCGGCGCGTCAGTCGCTTCGCTCCTTCGACCCGCCTAATGCGCTGTGCAGTCGCTTCGCTCCTGTGTTCGCGGACCGGTACTTTTGGGTGCAATGACTGACTGGGACGGGCGGGGGCTGCCCCCGGTCGCGCAGGCCCGCGTGGAGCGGGCCGCGGCCGGCCGGCTGCGGACGTCGCTGTTCTCGGCTCGCGAGGCGGCCACCCTGCGCGCGGTGGGCCTCGACCCCGTCGGCGACGTCATGGGCTGCGTGGTCGAGCACATCGGCTGGGGCGGCTACGGCTGCGGCGCGTACGTCGGCACCGGCGTCGGCCGCTACGTCTTCTCGCCGCCGACGCTCACCTCCGGCATGGGCGGCTTCGCCGGCTACGCGCCGTACGTCGACGCGCTCTACTACGGCTACGAGGTCGCGCTGCACCGGATGCTGCTGGAGGCGCAGGCGCTCGGCGCCGACGGTGTCGTCGGGGTGCGGTGGACGCAGGAGCGCCTCGACGGCAACCAGAACCGGGAGTTCGTCGCGCTCGGCACCGCCGTACGGGCCCGTGGCGGCCACCGGCCGGCGCACCTGTTCTCCACCGAGCTCGCCGGCCAGGACGTCGTCAAGCTGATGCACGGTGGGTGGGTGCCGTCGGGGCAGGTCATCGGCATCGCGGTCGCCGTACGGCACGACGACTACTACACCCGGCGGCAGGTGACGTCGTGGACGAACGTCGAGGTGACCGGCTACAGCGAGCTGGTCACGTTCGCCCGCGCGGACGCGCGGAACAAGTTCGCGCAGCGCGCGGCGAAGCACGGCGGTGACGCCGCGATCGTCAGCGACATGAAGATGAACATCTGGCCGGTCCACCAGGCGGAGAACCATCTCGACCACGTCGCCGAGTCGGTCGTCATCGGCACCGCGCTGGCGAAGTTCCACCAAGGCGCGCAGGCGCCGACCGACGCATTGCTGATGCTGCCGCTCGGGGGGACCGACCGCCGGAGCACGAAAAAACAACAGGGTACGAAGTGAACAGGAGCACGACGTGACCTCAGACACCGACCAGCTCGGGCTGCCCGAAGACGCGATGCGCCGGCTGGCGGAGATGAAGCCCGGCCAAGCGACGTCGCTGTTCACCAGCGACCTGTCGGTCAACGAGTTCCTGCTCGTGCGCGAGGCCGGGTTCCGCCCGCTCGGCCTCGTCCTCGGCTCGTCGATCTACCACGTCGGCTTCCAGTTCGGCCGGTGGAGCAAGAACCAGGAGCTCGAGGTCCTGACCCAGGCGATGTACCACGCGCGCGAGCTCGCGATGAGCCGGATGGAAGCCGAGGCCGAGCTGCTCGGCGCGGACGGCATCGTCGGCGTACGGCTCGACATCGAGTTCAAGGAGTTCGGCAACGACCTCGCCGAGTTCCTCGCGGTCGGTACGGCGGTGAAGGCCGACGACCCGCCGCCGTCGGGAACGTGGCGCAACGCCAACAACAAGCCGTTCACTTCCGACCTGTCCGGCCAGGACTTCTGGACGCTGGTGCAGGCCGGCTACGCGCCGCTCGGCATGGTCATGGGCTCGTGCGTCTACCACATCGCGCACCAGCGGTTCTGGCAGGCGATGGGCAACATCGGCCAGAACGCCGAGATCCCGCAGTTCACCGAAGCGCTGTACGACGCGCGCGAGCTGGCGATGGCGCGGATGCAGGCGGAGGCGGAGGCGCTCTCGGCCGAGGGCATCGTCGGCGTACAGCTGCTGTCGCTGCCGCACCGCTGGGGCGGGCACACGACGGAGTTCTTCGCGATCGGTACGGCGGTCCGGCCGCTGCGCGACGACCACGTCATCGACAAGCCGCAGCTCGTGCTTCCCTTGTCCGACTGATGTCTCTCTCACCCGCCGACGACGTCGACGCGCTCGCCGCGGCGCTGCGGGCGGACGTCACGGACCTCGACGTCTATGCCCGGGTGCTGACGTCATCGCTCGAGGCCGCGCTGCCGGCCGACATGGTCGGCGTCGACCGCGACCGCAGCCTCGCCGATCGGCTCGCCGGCCG
>JAVEEI010000106.1 GCA_030840525.1 Frankiaceae bacterium | reverse complement strand
ACCGCGAGCACGTCGCGGGCCGAGAGGATGAGGTACTCGTCGGCGCCGAACTTGACCTCGGTGCCGCCGTACTTGGAGAAGATGACGGTGTCACCCTCCTTGATGTCCAGCGGCAGCCGCTGGCCGTTCTCGAACCGGCCGGGGCCGACCGCGAGGACGGTGCCCTCCTGCGGCTTCTCCTTGGCGGTGTCGGGGATCACGATGCCCGACGCGGTGGTCTGCTCGGACTCCAGCACCGTCACGACGATGCGGTCTTCGAGCGGCTTGATGTTGACCTTGGTGGCCGTGGTCACGACCTGCCTCCCCCAACTTTCGGGACGGATGGACGGGTGGAATGAGGTCGGTCGCCTGCGTCGCGGGGTCAGGCGAACGGTCCTCACGGGCCGAGGGTGTTGGCACTCTCGGGTTCCGAGTGCCAATCTAGTCCGGCGCCGTCACAGCGTCAATTCGGGGGTCAGCGGGAGACGAGCAGGCCGTCGACCTGGACCAGCTTGCCCTTGGTCGCCACGCGCAACGTGACCGTCGCGCCGCTGCGCAGCGCGAACGCGTGCACCGTCAGGAACTGCTGGCGCCGAGTGGCCGGTGCGTAAAGGCTGATCGTGCCGACGTGGGTGTTGCCGACGTACACCGCGACGCTGCCGCAGCTCGCGCACATCGTCGCGAGGACGCCGACGTCGTCGAGGGTCGCGCCGGTCCGGGTGAGCGCCGCGCCGTACGTCGTCGACGACGACCAGGTGCTGTTGTAGTAGCCGCTCGACGTGCCGCGGGTCCAGCCGGCCCCGGCGGCCATCGCGCGGTCGTCGAGCGGCCGGGCGAGGCAGCGCGGCACCGACCAGTCGCCGACGTTGCCGAACACCCCGTAGGCGCGGGCCCGCACGCAGTAGGCGTAGCCCTGCGCCAGCGACAGCGCCTTGCTCGTGCTCGTCGTACCGGTCCAGCCGGTCGGGCTCGTCCAGGCACCGAACGCGCCGTTCCACGGCGCCCGCTCGTACTGCACGTCGTACGCCGTCGGCCGCGCCGCCCCGTCGAGACCGGTCCAGCCGAACGTGTACGCCGCCGCGACGGTGCCGGGCGGCGCCGCGGCCATGGTCACGCGCGGCGCGACGACACGCACGGACGGCGTGTTGATCGCCGACCAACTCGTGTCGTTCGTGCTGTTGGCGACGGACGCCAGCAGTTTGACCGAGGTGCCGTCGCCGCCGGGAACGGTGAAGCTGACGGTCGCGACGTCGTTGCCGGCCGTGGCCGTCGACCCGCCGAGGTGGACCGTCGTCCCGCCGTCGGTGCTCCAGTAGACGTACACCGAGGTCGCGGCCTCGGGGACGTACACCTTGGCCGTGATCGTCGCGCCTTCGTTGACCTGCGTGCCGTCGAGCGGGGCGACGAGCCGCGCCATCGGTGTCGTGTCGCACAGCGGGAACGTGCCGGAGTAGATCAGGCCACCGGGCGCCGTCGTGTAGAGGTCGCTGACGTAGTTGCCGTCGGCGAGCTTGTCCCACACCGGGTCGCCGAAGATGCTGTCGCCCGTCGTCTGGCAGACGATGTTGAGCGTCGTGCCCTCGGCATCGTTGTGGTTCATGTCGGTGCCGCTCGTCGACGGCGTCGCCCGCTCGCGCACGAAGCCGACCGACGCGGTGCCGCTGACGGAGTACGACGGGAGCTGGTCGGCGCTCGGTGCGGCCGTGTCGCCGTCGACGATGTCCTTGTCGATGTTCACCGACGACGGGTCGCCGGTCGGCGGGCTCAGAGTGTCTTCGTCGAGGCGGTACTGGCGGACCCGCCGGTGCACCCAGTCACCTGCCGGGACCGCGGCGTCGGCCGTCGTGTCGCCGCCGTTCTGACGCGCGATCCAGATGTCGTCGGGGCGCTGCCGGGCCGGGTTGTTGTAGGCCGCCACGAGCTGCGCGACCGTCGACGCCGTACTGCCGTAGACGCCAGCGCGGAAACCGTCCGCGTGCATGCGGCTGACGAACGCGTCGAGGTAGGCCGCGACCGCCGCCGCACAGGCGGAGTCGGCGGCGTTGTAGCCCTCCATGTCGTCGTAGACGACGTTGGGCGCCGGCAGCCGGAGCGCGGCCATCCGGGTCGCGGCGCTGTCCGCGTCGGCGGTGCCGTCGGACGCGGCCGTCGACGGGTCGCTCCCCATGGCTGTGAGGCTGTTGTCGTTGGCGCACGGCGCTTGCTTTCCGACGAACGTCGGCACCAAGCGCCAGCCCGCGCCGGTCACCGTGCTGACCCAGTCGGCGGTCGGTTGCGTACACGAGGGCGCAAGGTTCTCGCCGCCGATGTAGATGTTCGCGACCCGGTAGCCGGTGACCGACCGCATCGCGCTCGTCGGTAGCGCCGTACAGGCGTCGAAGCCTTCGCCGCTCGACAGCGTGGTCGCGGCCCCGTGCGGCACCGCGACGACGCACGTCGCTGTCACGATCCCCGCGGCGGCGGCTCGCCGCCAAGTCCCCCGATTCACGCATCCCAGACTAACCGAGCGAAACCACCGACGGGTCGTCCAGAATCCGCAGGATCGCGTGCGCCAGCTCGCGGGCCGAGTCGGCGGTGAGCTCGACCGCGACCCGCGCCGCCGGCCCCGCCTCGGGCCGGCGTACGTCGATGTTCAGCGTGTGCTCGGCGAGCGCGTGCGCGGGATGGTCGAAGTAGACCGTCGCGTCGGTGACACGGATCCAGCCGTCGGGCCCCTTCGCACTGCCGGTGACCGGCAGCGTCTCGGTGACGTACGTGCACATGCGCTCAGCCCGCCAGGTGTCGGTCGAGGAACGCCTGGATGCGCGACCAGCCGTCGAGCGCGGCCTCCACCCGGTACGCCGGCCGGTCCGGCCCGAAGAACGCGTGCCCGGCGCCGTCGTACCTATGGAACTCGACGTCTTTTCCGTTGGACTGCAAGGTTTTCTCCAGCTCGTCGACCTGCGCCGGTGTCGGGAACTGGTCGTCGTTGCCGAACAGCCCGAGGATGGGGCAGCGCACGAGCGGCGACCGGTCGACGAGCGGGACCATCGACGGAAGCTGCGGCGGCGTCTCGCCGACGATGAGGCCGCCGTAACAGACGATGGCCGCCGCGAGGTCGAGGTGCGTCGAGGCGAGGAACGAGTGCCGGCCGCCGGAGCAGTGCCCGATGGTCACGACCTTGCCGTTGCTGTTGGACAGCGCGGCCAGCCACCGCATCGCGCCGGCCACGTCGCCGACGACCTGCTCGTCCGCGACCCCGCCCTGCGCCCGCGCGAGCGCCGCGGCGTCGTCGGGGCTCGCGCCGGGGGCGAGGCGGGTGTAGAGGTTCGGGCAGACCGCGTTGAACCCCATGACGGCGAACCGGCGGACGAACTCCTTCGTCTCGCGGTCGTAGCCGGGCAGGTGATGGATGACGACGACACCGCCGCGGCTCGCGCCGTCGAGCGGCCGGGCGCAGTAGCCCTCGATCACATCGTCGTCGTGCCCGCGGAAGTAGACCGTCTCGGCCAGCGTCGCGTCGTACATGCGACCCATCCTCGCGAGCCGGTCAGGCGAGGGCGAGCGCGGGGTCGGCGGGCAGGTCGAGCGGCGACGGCGCGACGTCCCGCTCGACCATCAGCGCGCCGAGCGCGGCGACCATCGCACCGTTGTCGGTGCACAGTCGCGGCGGCGGGGTGCGCAGGACGATGCCCGCGGCTTCGCAGCGCTGCGCGGCGAGTGCGCGTAACCGCGAGTTGGCCGCGACGCCACCGCCGATGACGAGATGGTCGATGCCGCGGTCGCGGCAGGCGGCAACGGCGCGCTTCGTCAGCACGTCCACGACCGCTTCCTGGAACGACGCGGCGACGTCGTCGACCGGCACCTGCTCGCCCGCCCGGGTGCGCGCCTCGACCCAGCGCGCGACTGCGGTCTTCAGCCCGCTGAACGTGAAGGAGTACGGCGCATCGCGCACGACCCCGCGGGGGAAGTCGATCGCCGCCGCGTCGCCATCACGGGCGGCGCGGTCGATGTGCGGGCCACCTGGGAACGGCAACCCGAGGACGCGCGCGACCTTGTCGAACGCCTCGCCCGCCGCGTCGTCGACGGTCTGGCCCAAGGGCTCAACGGTGCCGGTCACGTCGGGTACGACGAGCAGCGACGAGTGCCCGCCGGACACCAGCAACGCGACGCACGGCTCCGGCAGGTCGCCGTTGGCCAAGCGGTCGACCGCGACATGCGCGGCAAGATGGTTGACGCCGTACAACGGTTTTCCGAGCGCGACCGCGTACGCCTTCGCCGCCGCGACGCCGACCAGCAACGCACCGGCGAGCCCGGGGCCGGCAGTGACGGCGATCGCGTCTACGTCGGACCACGTGACGCCGGCGTCGGCGAGCGCGCGATGCACGGTCGGTTGCATCGCTTCCAGATGCGCGCGGCTGGCGACCTCCGGTACGACGCCGCCGAAGCGCGCGTGCTCGTCGACGCTGGACGCAAGCGCGTCGGCGAGCAACTCGTCGCCGCGGACGACACCGACGCCGGTCTCGTCGCACGACGTCTCGATCCCGAGTACGAGCGGTCCAAGTCCACGTGGCCCTGTCATGTCGCCGTCCGTTCCCGGCGCATCACGACCGCGTCGGTGCCGCTCGGCTGGTAGTAGCCGCGGCGGGTGCCGATGCGGTGAAAACCGTGGTGCTCGTAGAGCGCAATGGCGCTCGCGTTGTCGGCGCGCACTTCGAGGTCGAGCCGCGGGCAGCCGCGCCGTTCGGCTTCGTCGATGAGGTCGAACAACAGTTTCGTGCCGATGCCCTCGCCTTGCCGCGCCTTCGTCACGCCGATCGTCTGCACGTACGCCTCGTGCGGCGCGTACGCGCACAGCCCGGCGTACCCGACGACCTCGCCGTCGCCGTCGACCGCGACGACGTAACGGCGCGTCTCGCGTTGCGCGAGCTCGCTCCAGAACATGCCCTCGGTCCACGGCTCGTCGCCGAACAACTCGGCCTCCAGCCGCATGACCGCCTCGATGTCGTCCCACACCATCGGCCGCAACTCGACGCTCATCGCGGTGTCACCGCTTTCAGCGACGTGGGCGGCCGCGCGTCCGGGCGGCGCAGGTACATCGGGGTGAGCTGCTCGGTCGGTGCTTGCGCCGCGGCCCGCGGCGCGACGAGCCGGGCGACCATGTTCGCCTGCGGCCACGGGTCGGACTCGTCAATAGCGAAGCCCGCAAATGCGTCGGACCACTGCGTCGCACCGGGGCCGACGACGCGGTCGACGTGACCGCGTGCGGCCGCCGCGACGTCGTCCGGCGCCGACACCTCCGGCCCGTCGACGCGACGGCCTTCCTCGTCGTACCGCGCCCAGTAGACCTGCTTTCGCCGCGCGTCTGTGACGACGAGCAAGCCGCCCGGCTGCTCGCGGTGCGCGAGTGCGAGCGCATCCAGCGAGCAGACCCCGTACGCCGGGACCCCGAGGCCGTCGGCGATTGACGCGGCGGTGACGATGCCGACGCGCAGACCGGTGAACGGTCCGGGGCCGAGACCGCAGCCGACCGCACGGAGGTCGGTCGGTGCCGCGCCGGCCGTGGCGAGCACGCGCTGGATGGCCGGCGCGAGCAGCTCGCCGTGCCGGTTGCCGGCGTCGTCGGCGTGCTCCGCGAGGACGCGCACCGTCGCGTCGGCCGCGACGTCGACGAGGGCGACGGTGACCCGCGGCGTCGAGCTGTCGAGGGCGAGGAGGAGCACCCCGTCCAGGTTAGTGAG
The DNA here is from genome assembly GCA_030840525.1 of Frankiaceae bacterium. Lineage (GTDB taxonomy): Bacteria > Actinomycetota > Actinomycetes > JAFAQI01 > JAFAQI01 > BP-197. Next base: position 28,170 of record JAVEEI010000106.1, on the reverse strand, counting down.
GCGCGTCGCTCCAGCGCGGCGGTCGCTTCTCCAGGAACGCGCGCATGCCCTCCTGCGCGTCGTCGTACTGGCTGGTGCTCGCCATCACGCCGACCGCCAGCTCGTACGCCGCCGGCTCCGGCAGGCTCATCTGTTCGTAGAGCGTGCGCTTCCCGATCGCCTTGCTGGCCCGGCTGCCGCGGGTGACGCGGGCGACGATATCCGCGACGGCGATGTCGAGCTCTGCCTCCGGGACGACGGCGTTCACCAGGCCCCACTCGAGTGCGGTGCGCGCGTCGATGACGTCGCCCGACAGCGCGAGCTCCATCGCGCGCTTGCGGCCGACGTTACGCGCGATCGCGACCATCGGCGTGTGGCAGAACCAGCCGCCCTTGCCGCCGGGCGCGGCGAACCCTGCGCCCTCGGCGGCGACGGCGAGGTCGGTGTTCGCGACCAGTTGGCAGCCCGCGGCGGTCGCCAGCCCGTGCACGCGAGCAACGACGGGTTGCGGGATCTGCTGCATCAGCGTCATCAGCTCGGCGCAGGTGTCGAGCATCGCGCGCGCCTGTGATTCGTCCGCGCCGGCGAGGTCGGCGAAGTCGTGACCGGCCGAGAACACGGGGCCGCGTCCGGCCAGCACCACGCCGCGCGCATCGCCGCCGCCGACCTCTTCGAAGGCATCGACCAGCGCGCGCAGCATGTCGTGCGAGAGCGCGTTGCGGCGCTGCGGCCGGTTCATCGTCACCGTCGCAACGCCATCGCTCACGGAAATCTCGACGTACGGCTCACCCATGAGCGCCATCCTCCCCCCACCACCTCCCCCCACCACGTCGAGTGCGACGAACCTCGTCCTTTCAGCTGCTCAGAAGACGAGGTTCGTCACACTCGACGCGCGCTGCGACCACGACGCGCCGACCGGATGCAGCGTGACGTAGCGCGTCTCGTCGGCCTCGTCGGCGGAGCGTTCGATCCGGACCTCGAGCCGGTCGCCGGCCAGCCGCTCGGCCAGGCCCGCGCCCCACTCGACGACGGTCACCGACTCTTCGAGCGACGCGTCGAGGTCGAGGTCGTCGATCTCCTCGACCGAACCCAGCCGGTACGCGTCGGCGTGCACCAGCGGGACGCGACCGCCGCGGTGCACGCGCGCGATGACGAACGTCGGCGACAGCACGTCACCGCTCACCCCGAGACCCGCACCGATGCCTTGCGTCAGCGTCGTCTTGCCGGCCCCTAGCTCGCCGGTCAGCACGATGAGGTCGCCGGCGAGCGCGGCACCGGCAAGCGCGACGCCGAGCCGGCGCATGGCATCGGCGTCGCGTACTTCGATCGTCACGACAACTCCGCCGCGGCCGTGCGCAGGTCGGCGCGCAACATCGCCATCGGCTCGCCCGCGGGACCGAACCGCAGCGCTGCCGACGGGTGGTACGTCGGCAGCAGTCGCGTCCCGCGCCACTCGCGCACCACCCCGCGCACGTCGCGCAACCGGATGCCCGACCCCGACGCCCAGCGCAACGCCGACAGGCCCAGCGTCACGACGAGCGACGGCGCGCACAACGCAAGCTGCCGGTCGAGCCAACCGGTGCACCGCCGCGCCTCCGCCGGCGTCGGCGTCCGGTTACCCGGGGGCCGGCACTTCACGACGTTCGCGACGGCGACGTGTGCGCGGTCGAGACCGGCCTCCGCGAGCAACGAGTCGAGCAGCTGCCCGCCCTTGCCGACGAACGGCCGGCCGGCGACGTCTTCGTTCGCTCCCGGTCCTTCACCCACCAGCAAAAGCCTTGCGGTTGCAGGGAAATCGCCGACGACGACCGACGTACGCAACGACGCGAGCTCGGCACACGCGACGCACCCGCGGACGACGTCGGCGAGCGTGTCGAGCGACTCGCAGGACGCGGCCGCGGCGGCGATGGCACCGACGGCGGGATCGATCGCGCGCACGTCAGGCGGTCGCCGCGGCGTCTGCGCCGGGCCGCGCGCGGGCGGCCAGCCGGCGCAGCGCACCGTTGACCACCGCGGGCCGTTCGAGCATCACCATGTGCCCGGCACCGGGGACGACGACGAGCTCCGCGTCCGGCAACGCGTCCGCCATGACGTGGCTGTTGTGCACCGGTGTGAGCCGATCCTTGTCGCCGCAGAGCACCAGCGTGGGCACGTCGCGAAGTACGTCGAGCGCCTTCAGCTTGTCGTGTGACAGGAACGTGTCGAAGAACTCCGTCATCACCTCGACGGGTGTCGCCGCGACCATGCGCTCCATGAACGCGACCAGCGACGGCGGCACGTCCGCGTCGCCGTACGACAGCTTGCGGGTCAGCATGAACGCGACGTCGCTGCCGGCCCGCCGTCCCTGCTCGAGGAGCGCGGCCCGGCGGCTGGCGGTCCGGATCACTCCCGGCGCGACCGGCCGCAGCGCGCGGCCGACGACACCGGGGATGCCGAAGATCGTCTCGGCGAACGCACCGGCCGCGGTGCCGATCAGCGCGACACCGGCGACGCGGTCGGCGAACAGCTCCGGGTGCTGGTCGGCCAGTGCGAGCACCGTCATGCCGCCCATCGAGTGACCGACCAACAGCAGCGGTCCGGTCGGCGCGACGGCGGTCAGCACCGTGTAGAGGTCGCGGCCGAGCTGGTCGATGGTCGAGCCTTCGCGCGGCCCGCGGCCGGACGAGCCGTGACTGCGCTGGTCGTAGAACACGCAACGGCCGAGATCGGCGAGCTCGCGGCGCTGGAAGTGCCAGCAGTCCATCGACAGCGTGAACCCGTGCACGAACACGACCGTCAAGTCGGCGTGGAGGTCGCCGTCGATCTCGACGTGCAGCGGCACGCCGTCGTCGGCGATGACGGTGCGCCCGGGCGAGTGCCGGCCGCCGAACGCCTCGTCGACGTACGGGTCCGGTGCGTTGCGCGCGCGCCCGACGACCCGGCGCTGGGTGGCGACGCCGCCCGCAATCCCGGCCGCGGCGAGCGCGGCGACGCCGGCCGCGATGCCGGCCCGGCGCCGGTTCACGACGCACCCCCGACGTACGTCCGCGGCACCCGCGAGCCGATCCGCGTCACGATCTCGTAGTTGATGGTGCCGACCGCGGCGGCCCAGTCGTCGGCGGTCGGCTCGCCCGCGTCGCCGGGCCCGAACAGTACGGCGGCGTCGCCGACCTCGACCGCGTCGTCGCCGACGTCGACGACGAACTGGTCCATGCAGACGGTGCCGCTGACCCGGTAGCGACGGCCGGCGATGGACACCGGCCCGAGGTTCGTCGCGTGCCGCGGCACGCCGTCGGCGTATCCCAACGGCACCAACGCCAACGTCGTCTCCCGTTCGGTGGTGTAGCGGTGCGCGTAGGAAACGCCCTGGCCCGCCGGCACCCGCTTGACGAGAGCGACCTCGGCCCGCAACGTCATCGCCGGCCGCAGCCCGAGCTCCGCCGTCGTACCGACGTCCGGGCCGGGCGAGAGGCCGTAGACCGCAATCCCCGGGCGGACCACGTCGTAGTGCGTGGCGGGCAGCGCGAGGGTTGCCGCGCTGTTGGCGAGATGGCGGACTTGCGGCCGCACGCCGGCCCGATCCGCGACCTCCAGCGCGTCGCCGTACGCCGCGAGCTGCGCCGCGATCGTCGGGTGAGCCGGCGCGTCGGCGTAGGCGAGGTGCGACCAGATGCCGGTGACTTCGACGGTGCCGTCGGCGGCGGCCTTCGCCGCGGCGGTGACGAGGTCCGGCCAGTCGTCGCGGGTCGCACCGGCGCGGCCGAGGCCGGTGTCGACCTTGAGGTGCACGTGCGCGGGCCGGCCTGACCGCTCGGCCGCGGCGACCGCCCGGTCGAGCGCCCACGGCGCGCTGACGCTTACGTCGACGTCGGCGCGCACCAGCGGCTCGACGTCGTCGGTCTCGGCGAGCAGCCACGCGAGGACCGGTACGTCGACGCCTGCGGCGCGCAGCGCCAACGCCTCTTCGGCGAAGGCGACGCCGAGCCAGGTCGCGCCGCCGGCGATCGCGGCGCGCGCACTCGCGACCATGCCGTGGCCGTAACCGTCGGCTTTGACGACCGCCATGACCGCGGCGTCGCCGGAGACCGCGTCGAGCCGCGCCACGTTGGCGCTGATGGCGTCGAGGTCGATCTCGGCGGCGAACCGGCTCACCCCGACAGTGTTTCAGGCCGCGTTTGCGGCCCTGCCCCGGCCGACGACGTCAGGCGATGACGCGGTGGGTCTGGGCGGTGAGCGCGTTGAGTACGCGCAGGTCGGTGTCGAGCGGTAGCGCCGCGCCGAGCCCGCTGGACGTGACCGTGATCTCGGTAGCGCGGTCGACCGCGAACAGCAGCACGACCCGCACCGCCTGGTCGCCGACGACGTTCGACCTGATGACGCCGTCGAACTCCAGGCCGACGGTGTGCCGCGGCACCCGCACCGGCTTCATCGACGTGAACTGCAATGTCGAGCCGGGGCCCATCGCGACGGTCCGGCCGACGATCGCGCGGGCGAGGCACTGCCGGGCGGCAGCCTTCCCGACGATGGCGAGGTCGGCGGCCGCGCGGGCCGGCGAGCGGACGAAACCGAGCTCCGCCGACACGCTCATCAACGTCGGCGTCGCGGTGCGGTGGAACACGTCGGGCGAGTCGACGGCGACACCGGGCGAGCTCGCACCGGCGACACACCTGGCGGCCGCCCGACTCACCGGGTCGGTGCTGGCCGCGTCGGCGACATGAAAGGTCGGCGCACCGACGACCTTCCACCCCGGCAGCTGTGCGGGCAGCACGGTGAAGACCTTGGTGGCGACGCTCATCGCGGCCGCTCTGCTGTGCGGTACCGGCAACCGGAGTGACCTCGCCGGCACGACCTGTCGGTGGATGACGACGGGTGAGGTCGAGGAGCCGACTGCCGCCGTAGCGCCACCATGCGTGTGGTGGACGGCGTACCAGCTGCCGGCCGCGGCGAGCGCGACGACACCGGCGAGCCCGATGGTCAACGCGCGGCTGCCGATGCCGTGGTCCGGACGCGGCGGCTCGTGACGACCGTGCTGCGCATTGGGTGCCGGCGGGGGCGGCGCGTCCGGCGTCGCGAGCGGCTGGCCGGGCAGGATCGTCATCGTCACGCGTCTATATGTCGGAATCCCCGCTAGCCCACTTGAACTAGCCCGCGCTCACCGCCGACACGATTGCGCTCTCAGCGATCCGGATCCCGAATCACGTTGCGACACGCCCCTCGTGACTTGACGATGCGACGGACGTAGTCGATCCTCGATACAGGCCGGGTGACAAGGGGTCCAGGGGACCTCTTCTCGGGAAACCGAGATAGCCCGGCCACAACTATGCCCGACCCCACGGCAGGAACCTCGTTGCAGCCGTCGGCTTGATGCAGGGGTCGTACCACGGGCACGGCCTGCTCTCCAGCACTCGCTGGGCCGCCCACAGCCCGTAGTCGGCGACCTGGACACCCCACGAACTGGGTGCGTCCCAGACGCACAGGACGACATTCCGGCCGCGGGCTACCTGCACGCATACCTCCTTCAGCGCGGCCCGTGCGTTGCCGGCCTTCTTCTGAGTTTTCAGCGTCGCCGCGATGACGTAGAGCGTGTCTCCGGGCGCGCACACACGCAGGATGATCTCTTTGAAGTGCAGGTACCACGCCAGCTTGTAGAGGTACGTCTGGCCCCGTTCCCGGATCGACGGGTACGCCTTGTTCTTGGCCAGAAAGGTCAGGTCGATCCGTGGCCGCTGCCGCTTGATGAGCTCGAACACCTCGTCTCGCGTGGCGTGCGAGTCGTTCTTCGCGTGGAAGCCCTTCGGCAGGTTGACGCCTTGGCCCTCCAACTTGCAGCGCAAGGCGAGTCCCTCCATCAGGCACTCCCCGTGCAAGCCCTCGAACACAGCCGTGCCGAATCCGAAGTACGAACTCGAGCCAGGCGAGCCGGTCATATCGAGGTCGCCGGTCTCGTCCGCGTACATATAGAAGTCAGCCACGTGACGGACAGTATGTTGTCCAACCGCCGCTCGCTCGGACGAGGGCGCGGCGTTACCGCCGGACCGTACGCACCGCCTCGGGCAGCGTGGCCGCGACCTCGCGCGGCGTGACCTGCGCCGGCGGGACACCCGCCGCCAGCACGGCGGCCAGGCCGTGCAGGTACGCGCCGGCCGCACCGGCGTCGAGCGCCGACAGGCCGGCCGCGAGCAGCGTGCCGCAGACCCCGGCGAGTACGTCGCCACTGCCCGCCGTCGCGAGGTACGGCGTCTGCGCCGTGTTGACCCGGGTCTGGCCGGACGGGTCCGCGACGACGGTCGTCGAGCCCTTGAGCAGCACGGTCGCGCCCAGCTCGCGGGCCGCGTGCTGCGCGGACCGCAGCCGGTGTGCCTCGACGTCGGCGCGGTCGCGGCCGACCAGCCGGGCGAACTCGCCCGCGTGCGGTGTCAGCAAGGTCGGCGCGCGGCGGTCCGCGACGAGCGACGGGCGCGCGGCGACGACGGACAGCGCGTCGGCGTCGATCACGACCGGGACATCGGTGCCGAGCACGGCCGTCACGATGGCGGTCGCTTCCGGCCCGGTGCCGAGACCCGACCCGACGACCCAGCTCTGTACCCGGCCGACACCAAGCACGTCGTCGGTCGCGGTCACGAGCGCTTCCGGCCAGTGCCGGCGTACCTCCTCCGCGGCGGCCGGTACGCCGGCGAACCGGACCATCCCCGCACCCGCGTGCAGCGCACCGCCGACGCACAGCACCGAGGCGCCGGTGTAACGGTCGCTGCCGGCGACGACGCCGACGACGCCGCGGCTGTACTTGTCGCTGTCGGCCTCCGGCCACGGCAGCATCGCGGCGACGTCGTCGGCGTCGAGCGCCGCGATCTGCGCGGGCGGCAACGACAACCCGATGTCGACGACGTCGACGATGCCCGCGTGATCCGATCCCGGCGACACCAGCAGGCCCGGCTTCATCGCACCGAACGTCACCGTCACGTCCGCGCGCACCGCAACACCCGCGACCGCACCGGTCGACGCGTCGACCCCGCTCGGTATGTCGACCGCGACGACGATTCCGTTGCAACCGTTGACAATTTCGGCGAGCCGCGCGGCATTGGGACGCAACGGGCCCTGCGCGCCGATGCCCACCATGCCGTCCACGACGAGATCCGCCGAGCCCAAGAGATCCTCGTCGTACGTCTCGTCAGACACGCGTACGACGTCCACGCGCGCGCCCCGGCGCGCGAGCGCGCGGCCGGCGAGCAGCGCGTCGGCGCCGTTGTTGCCGCTGCCGACCAGCAGGGCGACGCGGGCGCCGTACGTCCCGCCGAGCAATACGGCACACCGCGCCGCCAGCGCCGTCGACGCGCGCGCCATCAACGTGCCCGCGGGCAGCGCGTCGAGCAGCGGCTGCTCGGCCGCGCGGATCTCGTCGACGCCGTACGCGGGCCTCACGACTCGGCCACCACCATCGCAACGGCCATCCCCGCGTCGTGCGACAGCGAGACGTGCCACCGCATCACGCCGAGGCCAGCGGCCGCCGCCGCGACCGAACCAGACACCGCGAGCTCGGGCCGGCCGGACTCCGAGCGCGTCACCTCGACGTCGTGCCACTGCAACCCGCGCGGTGCACCGAGTACCTTCGCGACCGCCTCCTTGGCAGCGAAGTTCGCGGCCAACGAGGCGACCCCGAGCGCGCGCTCGGTCGCGGTGAACAGCCGGTCGGCGAGCCCCGGGGTACGGTCCAGCGACTCCTTGAAGCGCGCGAGGTCGACGAGGTCGACCCCGACTCCGACGATCACGTCACTCGACGGTGACGGACTTCGCGAGGTTGCGCGGCTGGTCGACGTCGAGCCCGCGGGCCATCGCGAACTCCGCCGAGAACACCTGCATCGGCACCAGTGTCAGCAGCGGCGACAGCAGCGACTTCGTATCTGGTATTCGGATGAGGTCGTCGGCGTACGGGGTGGCGGACTCGTCGCCGTCGGTCGCGATGACGATCGTGCGCGCACCGCGCGCCTTGATCTCCTGCACGTTGGTGACGAGCTTCGGCGCGAGCGCGTGCCGCGTCGCGAGGACGACGACCGGAGTGCCTTGCTCGATCAGCGCGATCGGCCCGTGCTTGATCTCGCCGGCGGGGAAGCCCTCGGCCGAGACGTACGCGAGCTCCTTGAGTTTCAGCGCGCCTTCGAGCGCCATCGGGTAGCCGACGTGCCGGCCGAGGAACAGCACCCGCTCGGCCGCGCTGATCTCGCGGGCCACCTTGCGCATCGGGTCCATCCGGGTGAGCGTCTCCGCGATGAGGTCCGGAATCGCGGCGAGGTCGGCGTAGTGCGAGCGCACCTCGTCGCCGTCGCGGGTACCGCGGACCTGCGCGAGGTGCAGCCCGACGAGGTAGACCGCGGCGAGCTGGGTCATGACGGCCTTGGTCGACGCCACCGCGATCTCCGGCCCGCTGCGGGTGTAGAAGACCGCGTCGCTCTCGCGCGCGATCGACGACCCGACGGTGTTGGTCACCGCCATCACCCACGCGCCCTGCTGGCGCGCGTGCCGGAGCGCTTCGAGCGTGTCGGCGGTCTCGCCGCTCTGGCTGATCGCGATGACGAGGGTGTCGCGGCCGACGACCGGGTCGCGGTAGCGGAACTCGCTCGCGATCTCCACCTGGGTAGGAAGCCTGGTCCACCGCTCGATCGCGTACTTGCCGACCAACCCCGAGTGGTACGACGACCCGCACGCGACGATGACGACCTGGTGGAAGCCGCGGATGTCCTCGTCGCTGATCGCCAGCTCGTCGAGGCGGAGCCGGCCGTCGCGGCCGAGCCGGCCGCCGATCGTCTCGGCCACCGCCTCCGGCTGCTCCTCGATCTCCTTGAGCATGAAGTACTCGTAGCCGGCCTTTTCGGCGGCGGCGGTGTCCCAGTCGACGTGGTAGGTGTCGCCGGCGACCTCGTTGCCGTCGAGGTCGGTGACGCGGACGCCTTCGCGGCGCAGCTCGACGACCTGGTCCTGGTCGACGGCCCGGGCTTCGCGGGTGTAGGCGATGAACGCGGTGACGTCGCTGGCGAGGAAGTTCTCGCCGTCGCCGAGCCCGATGACGAGCGGAAGGTTGCGGCGGGCGCCGACGACGAGGTCGGGCTGGTCGCGGTGCGCGACGACGAGGACGAACGAGCCGTCGAGCTCCTTCGCCACGGCGCGGACCGCGGCGGCGAGGTCGGCCCCCGTGCCGGCAGCGTCGTACCGTTCCTCGATCAGGTGCGCGACGGCCTCGGTGTCGGTGTCGCTGGCGAGGTGGTGGCCGCGCTCGGTCAGGCCGTCGCGCAGCTCGGCGAAGTTCTCCAGGGTGCCGTTGTGTACGACGGCGACGGCGCCGGAGCAGTCGCGGTGCGGGTGCGCGTTGCGGTCGGTCGGGGCGCCGTGGGTGGCCCACCGGGTGTGGCCGATGCCGAGGCTGCCGGGAAGCTCGGTCTCGGCGAGCTCGGCGTCGAGGTTGGCGAGCTTGCCGGCCTTGCGGGCGACGTTGAGCGCGTGGGTGCCGGGGTCGAGGACGGCGACGCCGGCGCTGTCGTAGCCGCGGTACTCGAGTCGTCGTAAGCCCTGCATGACGACGTCGAGAGCGGGTTGTTCACCGACGTACCCGACGATGCCGCACACGCCGACCAGCGTAACGAACGGCCTTCAGCGAACACTGCGGGGACGCGATCGCCTTGCGAAGCATCTGGGAGTGCGACCGAAGTTCACGGGATCACGCGGCCCGACGGGAAGCGCACGGTTGCCTTCGAGCTTAAGCGTGCCGAGCCTTGCAAGAAACCCGACGCTTAGTCGTCAGAGAATCGCATAGTGGCGAGCGCCTCATCGAGGTGTTTCGCGGCTCGTGAGATGTCTGCAGCCACTGCGCTGACCGTAGCTCGATAACGCAAGTGCATCGACTGGCCCTCGGTCTCGCTCTGGATTCGCTCAAAACCGGCAGAGCGTAGTCTGGCGGTCGCAGCGGTCGCGGCAGCTGAGACGTACTTGTGTAGCCCCTGCCGCTGCTCCATTCCCGTCGCCGCCCAATCCAACGACAGGCATACCGATGCCGCCGGTTCGTCAGCCTGAACCTGGACGACAACTCCAGATGCAAGCTCCCGGCGCGCAGTCGCGGTGTCAGGCGTCCACGCGTAGCCGTGAAGTGACCCGGTCCGAGCCGCCAGCTCTTCGGTGACCAACTCAGGCGACAACAGTTGGTTCGAGCCAGAAAGCCCCTCCCGCAAACGGGCTAGCTCTCCTGCGATCTCCGACAAGTCCCACCGCTCCGCTTGCCTGTGTCGTGTGGCGGCCAGGATTACCCTCGCAAACCGAGCGGGAAGAGACACCCAGTCAGCGGGTTGTATCGAGGCTGTAGCCGCGCAAACATCTGACTCATACGACCGATGCAGGTGTTCATTTGGGTTCGGGTGATGGCCGCTGCACAAGAACAACAGAGTCATTCCTAGCCCAAAGGCATCGACTGCGGCGCTGCGCGTCGTTGCACCGTGCACCGGCTGCACCTGCTCTGGCGCCAGGTAGCCAGCAGCCGTCGTGTATACGACGGACTTCTCTTCCGCGCCACGATGCCAAGACAAGTCGAAATCCAAAACGACAACCTCCCAGTCGTCCGGGTCCGTCCAGAAGTTGCGCAGCATGACATTCGCGGGTCGCAAGTCGCGATGAAGAACACGCTCAGGAAGGGCATGAGCGCGACGAAGTACATCAGTCAAATCGGCCGCAACTGCGAGGATGTCGTACCAGTTGTCGAGTCGTCGAGCGTTCTTCGCGTCCTCCAGATTGGGTCCTTCGACCCACTCCATCGTCACGAAAGCCGGGATCTCAGATGCCTCAAGGTAATTCACAACACCCGCCACGCCGTGTTCACTAACGATTCTCATCGACCGAACGCCCCGGCGAAAGCTTTTCAACAATTCTGGATCGCTACGAATATCCTCTAGCAGCACCTTGACGGCAACGAGATCCCCGTTGGGCGCAATTGCTCGGTAAACGCGGCCGAAGGCGCCGCGAGCTACTTGTGCGTCCAGTCGATATCCGAGAAGCATATTTGCACCGCTTCGCGGTGTATACCAAGCTCGGTAAATAGCCTCGTCGTAATCTCGCGTGAATGCTTCATACGCTAGATATTCTGCGTCGCCGGGTTGCGATCCGAGCAGCTTTTGCGCATGCGCGTTCAGGACTTCGCGTATCCGGTCGGCCGACCACATTGCGAGTTCCGAAGCAGGAGGGAGGCCCTCTTTAGACAGCTCCCGCTCGAGGGTGACGGGCGCCACGGCGGATGCTTCAACTGGCACATAGCTGCACAGATCGTCAAAGAATTGCAGCACCTCGCTGTGGTCGCCACCGGAAGCTCGATATGTGATTAGCCTGACATTGACGCTCTCGGCCCAGCGATGAGTTCGCTCGTCGTTTCGTGAAGTAACCCAATAATGAGTGGGCGTCTCAGCGCCCTGCTCAGTAAGCCATTGTAGCTGTCGACTTACCGCAACGTCGTCGGTAGAGATGCCGAAGAAGACATTAGAGAAGGTGCCAAAGCAGGTCCGAAGGAAATTTTGATACAGACTTCCGTTCATCAATCTTTGGAGTTCGTCGTACGTGAAGATCCAGCTTTCGGCATCGTCCAGAACCCCATGGAGGTTGGCGATGAAGCGACGAGGACTGTTCAGCAATGGCAACAGACGCGGCACGTCGCGCCCCGAAAACTCTACGATATTTGCGTTTGGGTCATGCAAATGTGCGCCCCGGCTGACCAGCCGATCGAGATTCAGCGTGAGAACACCGCTGAGAGGCAACTCCCAGAGCCGTCTGTAGGCAGAGGGCAATGTGGTGCTGTTAGCGGCGGCCAACGACTCCCGGATCGTCTCGCGATACGTCGCACGGCCCAAGAGGTGCTCGAGGCGCTGAAAGGCGAGCCAATAGTCTCGCTCGGAACTGATGGAGTCCAACTCCGATGCCATTCTCGATGCTGCGTCAGGGGACAACGTTGCGGCTGTCGCCCGGCCGACCTCAACGAGGCGCGCCCGCAAGCCTGGCCAGGTCGGCACACCCGCGGCGGCGCTCAGACCCGAGCCGACCCATGCCAGCGTTGGCAACGTCCGCTCGGTGATACGGCCACGCAACGACACATAGGCAGGCTGGGTTACGTCGAATGCCATGACGGACCCCCGTCTCATTCGGTAGGAATTTCCCAACCTACCGGCAGCTAGGGGCTCGCGGCACGGTTCTGCGAGCAGGGGCGCACCCAAGACCTTCAGCACCGGCGCCCCGTCACTTCGGACTCCCTCATACGCCTAGGCGCAAGTTTGATTTGGCGCGGCAGGGACCGGGATGACTTGCCCGTTCTCCTCCCGACAGAGCCGGGAAGGGGCGGAGACGCCTGGGCCCGAACTACCTCAGGCGCGGACGGCGGCGGCGATGCGCTCGGCCGCTTCCTGGGCCTCGTGCTGGGTGGGCGCCTCGACCATGACCCGCAGCAGCGGCTCGGTACCGCTCGGCCGGACCAGCACCCGCCCCTGCCCGCGCAGCTCGGCCTCGACGACCGCGGCCAGCTCGCGCGAGGTCTCGACCGCCGCCTGCTTGTCCGCGACAGTGACGTTGACCAGCGCCTGCGGCAGCCGGCGCATCACCGCGGCGAGGTCGGCGAGCGGGCGACCGGTCGCGGCCATCCGGGCGAGCAGGTGCAGGCCGGTGAGTACGCCGTCGCCGGTCGGCGCCAGGTCGCGCAGGATCGTGTGGCCGGACTGCTCTCCCCCGAGCGACAGCCCGCGCGCGACCATCCGCTCCAGCACGTAGCGGTCGCCGACCGCCGTCTCCTCGACCGCGATGCCGTGCGCGGCCATCGCCTGCCGGAACCCGAGGTTGCTCATCACGGTCACCGCGACCGCATCCTGCGCCAGCCGCCCCCGTTCCTTCAGCCCGAGCGCGAGCACGGCGAGGATCTGGTCGCCGTCGACGACGGTCCCCGTCGCGTCCACGGCCAGGCAGCGGTCGGCGTCGCCGTCGTGCGCCAGCCCGACGTCCGCGCCGGCCGCGACGACGGCCGCCTGCAACCCGTCGAGGTGAGTCGCGCCGCAGCCGTCGTTGATCCGGTAGCCGGAGAGGTCGTCGTTGAGCACCGTGACGTCCGCGCCGGCCGCCCGGTACGCCGCCGGGCCCACCTGCGCCGCGGCGCCGTTCGCGCAGTCGACGACAACCCGCAGGCCGCCGAGCCGTACGTCGACCGTTGACGTGAGAGCGGAGATGTACCACTGCGTCTGGCCGCCGAGGTCGGCCCGCACGCGCCCGACGCCGCCGCCGGTCGGCCGGGCCGCGACGCCGCCGCCGAGCCGGGCTTCGATCCGGTCCTCGACGTCGTCCGGGACCTTGCCGCCGCCGGGCCCGAACAGCTTGATCCCGTTGTCCGGCATGGGGTTGTGGCTGGCCGAGATCATGATCCCGAGCGCGGCCGGCGGCTGCGAACCGCCCGCGCCACGGGCGACCGCGAGCGCGACCGCCGGGGTCGGGATGACCCCGAGCCGTACGACGTCGCCGCCCGCGGCCAGGACACCGGCGACGACGGCGGCTTCGAGCAGCTCGCCGGAGGGCCGCGGGTCGCGGCCGACGTACACCAAGGGCCGCTCACCGGACCCGAGCTCGGCGACGGCAGCCGCCGCCAGCGAGACCGCAAGCTCCGGGGTCAGGAAGTCGTTCGCAACCCCGCGCACCCCGTCGGTGCCGAACAGCCGCGCCATCAACGCCACCGCTTCATGATCATCGCCGTCAGCGCGACATAGAGGTCGCGCTCACGGCGCACCAGCGTGCGACCTAGCGCTTGCTGTACTGCGGAGCCTTGCGGGCCTTCTTGAGCCCGTACTTCTTCCGCTCCTTGACCCGCGCGTCGCGGGTGAGGAAGCCAGCCCGCTTGAGCGGCGGGCGGGCGTCGTCGTCGGTCTGGGTGAGCGCGCGGGCGATGCCGAGCCGGACCGCGCCGGCCTGGCCGGACACGCCGCCGCCCTGGACGCGGACGAGGATGTCGTAGCGGTCGGCGACGTCGAGGGTCTTCAGCGGCTCGTTGACGATCTGCTGGTGGACCTTGTTGGGGAAGTAGTCCTCGAGCGACCGGCCGTTGATCTTCCACTGGCCGGAGCCGGGCACCAGCCGGACCCGCGCGATCGCTTCCTTGCGCCGGCCGGTGGCGCCGACCGGACCGCCGATGACGGGGCGCGGCGCGCGCGGGGCAGGGGCCTCTTCGACCGCGGCCGGAGCGTCGAACTCCTCGTCGGTGCCGGCGGCGTCGCCGTCGAGGATCTCGGTCTCGGTCATACCTGGCTCACCTGCGTGATCTCGAACGGAACGGGCTGCTGGGCCTGGTGCGGGTGCTCGGGGCCGGCGTACACCTTGAGCTTGCTCGCCATTGCGCGGCCGAGCGTGGTGTGCGGCAGCATGCCCTTGATCGCCTTCTCGACCGCGCGCTCGGGGCGCTTGTCGAGCAGTTCGGAGTAGGGGACGCGCTTGAGGCCACCGGGGTAGCCGGAGTGCCGGTAGGCGATCTTCTGGTCCCGCTTGGCGCCGGTCAGCGCCACCTTCGAGGCGTTGACGATGATGACAAAGTCCCCGGTGTCGACGTGCGGCGCGTACATCGCCTTGTGCTTGCCGCGCAGCAGCCGGGCCGCATGGGTGGCGAGTCGGCCGAGCACGACGTCGGTGGCGTCGATGACATGCCACTCGCGCCGGACGTCGCCGGGCTTCGGTTGGTACGTGCGCACGTGAAAGCCTTCGTGAGAGCGGGAGAACCATCGCACGCGAGCGGTGCCGCGCGACCGACCAACGAGAATACCCAGGGCCCGTCGCGGCGGTCAAAGCCTCGCGACGGGCCCTGGGTGTCGGGAGGGTCAGACCCGCCGGCGCCGGCGCCGGCCGCCCGCGACGAGCATCAGCGTGCCCATCGTGACCGCGGCCAGCCCGCCTTCGACCATCCAGGCCGCCTCGACGCCGGTGAACGGCAGCCGCGTGACCTTCGTACCGAGGACCGTCGTACCGGGATTTCGGGTGTGCTTCTCCCCCAGCACGCAGGTGCCGTCAGCGCCCTGGTGGGCGCCGGCCGGGCAGGTGACCGGCGGGGTGGTGGTGCAGTTGTTGTTGGCCGCGCTGGGCACGCAGTCCGGGTCCGGCACGCACGTGCCGTTCGCCATGTGCTCGCCGTCCGGGCAGGTCTCCGTGGTCGTCGTGCAGACGCCGTCGACCAGGACCTTCGGCGGGTCGCAGGTGGGCGGGGGCGGGGTCGGCGGCGTGCAGCCCGTGTGCGCCGGGTTGGTCCGGCCGATGCCGTGGTTGCCGTCGCACTCGTAGCCCTTGTTGTGGTCGCTGCCGTTCGGGTTCTGCCCCTTCGGGTTCTTGTTGTCCGCGTTGCCGACGCAGCCGGCGCACGGCTTGCCGGTCGCCTTGCCCTTGCCGTTGCCGTTGCCGGACGGCGCCCCGGTGCCGTTCGCGCAGTACGGCCCGCCCGGGCACTGCCCGTTGGCGCCGCCGGTCGTGGTGGCGGCCTTGCCGGCGCCCTTCGAGGTGGCCGGCTTGGGCTTGCTCGCCGTACCCGACGCCGCCGAGGTCGTGACGGATGCCGTGCCCGAGGTCGCGGCCGGCGCGGTCGAGCCCGACGAAGCGGTCGGAACCGACCCGGTCGACCCGGTCGACGGCGACGAGGTGTCGTGCTTGCCGTTGCCGTTGCCATTGCCGTTGCCGACCCCGCCGTTGCCGTTTCCGCCGGCGTTGCCGGCAGCGGGCGCGGCGTGCGTGCCCGGCGCGGCCAGCGCGACGCCGGTGCCCGCGCCGAGCCAGGCGACGGTGGCGAGCGGGACCACCGCGAGCGCCGTCCGCCACGTCCGTGGCCGTGTGTCGTGGAGCGGTCGATCGTTCATCGAGACCCCCATCCGGTCGTCTGGTGGGTCGGTCTCGCCATTCGCTCCCCGGGCGGTCAATCGGCGACCGCAGCCCCTGTCCCAAGGGGAACCACCCGGATCAGTGCGTCCCTTACGCCGTCAGGGTGAACCTCACCCCAGGGGTAGGCAAGCGGTTCCGGAATACCGTCGGCAAAGATCACTCGTTCGGGCGGTCCAGACCCGACATCCCGGGCACCGCGCCCGCCTCGACCTCGGTCGCGGGGGCAGTTTCGGCCGGCTGCGGGCGCTGTACGGACGCCGGCACGGGCGCGACGACGACGTTCGAGGGCGGCTGCTCCGCGGCGACCACCGGCTCCTCCCTCGGAGTCTCGTCAACCGATCTTGACACGGTCCGGTACGTGTACCCGTACGACGGCACGTCGGTGCGGTTGAGCAGTACCCCAAGGACCCGAGCCTGTACGGCGGAGAGCGCCCGCGCGGCGTCGGACAGCCGGCGGATCTGCTGCCCGCTGGTGACGACCATCAGGACCGCGTCGCACATGGTGGCGATCGTCGTCGAGTCGTCGCCGGCCAGCAGCGGCGGCGTGTCGATGACCACGACGTCGTACTGCCCCACCGCCTCGGTGAGCAGCGTAGAAAAGTTGCGGGCGAGCAGGTCGCCGGTCTCCGCGACGCCGGAGGTCGGTACGACGAACAGCCCGTCCGGCCCGGCGGCCCCGCTGACCGCCTGCGCGAGCGTGCAGTCGCCGCGCAGCACCTCGACGAGGCCCGGCTTGGGCGGCAGGCCGAGCACGCGGGCGAGGCTGGGGTGGCGCAGGTCGGCGTCGATGAGCAGCACCCGGGCGTCGAGGTGCGCGATCGACCAGGCCAGCGACGCGGCCACGGTGCTCTTGCCCTCGCCCGGCACGCTGGAGGTGACCGCGAGCGTGCGGACGGCGCTGACCCGCGCCTGGTGGTCGAGGACGGTCCGCAGCGAGCGGATCGCGCCGCCGACGAGTGGGTCGTCGAGGGCCGCGGCGATCCCGCGCCGCACCGACCGCGACAGCGGCACCCGGCCGAGCACGTCGTGCCCGGTGACCGTCGCGATCTCGACCGAGGACCGCACCCGCGGCCGGCCGCGCTCGACCAGCAGCGCGACGGCGATCGCGAGGATCAGCGCGATCAGCCCGCCGGCGCCGCCGAGGAGCTTGCGCCGGGGCTTCGACGGCGAGGTCGGCACGGTGGCGGGCGAGACCACCTGCGCGGTGATCAGCTTGTCGTCGGCGGCGAAGCTCACCACCTGGTCGGCCAGCGCGTTCGCCGCGACGGCGGTCGTGCGCGGGGTGCGCAACTGCACCTTGATCGTGAGGTTGACCGAGCCGGTGGCGACGTCGGCGCCGACGCCGTCGCCGAGCGTGGTCCGGTCGACGCCGATGTCGCCGGCGACCCGGGCGATCGTCGCGGGCGCGGTCACGTAGGCGACGTACTCCTGGCCGAGCTGGGGGACGTCGCTGGCCGCCACCCCGGTCGACGGCTTGGGCGTGAGCGAGACGATGACCTTGGCGGTGTACTCGTTCGGCAGCGAGTAGGCGTACGCGAGGACGCCGGCGAAGACGGCGACGAACACCAGCGCCGCCAGCCGCCACCGCAGCCGCAGCGCGTCGAGGATCTCGGCCGGGCCCACCCGCGTGTTGTCAGTCACTGTCCGGTTGCTCTCTTCGTCGTCACGAGACCCGCCCACGGCTCGCCCGGCTGGCCGCTCGCGCACTAGGTCATTCGGGTGAGTGATTACTCTCCGTACTCAATTGATCACGGATAGCTACCGAGCCAGAAGGGGTGCCCCTCCTCCGCCCCGTCCGCCGACTCGCCGCCCTCGTCGTCGCCGTCGCCTGCGCTTTCTCCGTCGCCTCGTTCACCGGTCAAGCAGAGGCTGCCACGAATTCTGCCAGCGGGCCCTCATTCGGCGTCCAGTTTCACGGAATGTGGTCGAAGTACAGCGCCGCGCAGCGCACCGACGTACTGGCCAAGCTCAAGGCGGCCGGCACGCAGTGGATCCGCCTCGACCTCAGCTGGGCCATGCTCCAGCCGGTCAACGGGTCGTCGTTCGACACCGGCTGGGGCGTCCCGTTCACCGACAGCGTCGTCAACGAGATCAACGCCGACGGCTTCCACCTGCTGGTGACCTTCTGGCTCACCCCGGCCTGGGCGAACGGCGGCGCCGGTGAGACCACCCTGCCGACCCGCGCCGCCGACTACGCCAACGCGATCAAGTGGGCCGCCGCCCGCTACGCCGGCAAGGTCAACGCCTGGGAGGTCTGGAACGAGCCGAACACCACCTACTCGATGGCCGGCGCCGACCCGGCGCAGTACGCCGCCCTGCTCCGCGCGGCCTACCCAGCGGTCCACGCCGGCGACCCGGCCGCCCAGGTCGTCTTCGGCGGGCCGTCCGAGAACGACGCACCCTGGATCGCCAAGGCGTACGCCGCCGGCATCCACGGCAGCTTCGACGTCATGTCCACCCACCCGTACATGGGGCCGTCTGACGCCGCGCCCGAGTCCGCCGACGACGGCACGATCTACAAGCTCGCCCACGTCGCCGCGGTGCACAACCTGATGACCCAGAACGGCGACGGCAACAAGCCGATCTGGTTCACCGAGTTCGGCTGGAGCTCGCACGCGAACACCTCGGGCATGGCCAACTGGGAGCTCGGCGTCACGCCGCAGACCCAGGGCGACTACCTGGTCCGGACGCTCAAGCTGCTGAAGTCGTCGTACCCGTACGTGACGAACGCGTTCTGGTACGAGGCGAGCGACCAGAACACCGGCACCACGGCCAACATCGACAACTACGGCCTGCTGACCTCGTCGTTCGCGCCGAAGCCGGCGTACACCGCGGCCCAGGCGTACCTGACCACCCAGGCGGTGCCCGCGCCCGCCCCGGTCGTGACGACGCCGCCGGCTCCGGCGCCGGACCCCACGCCGACCACCCCCGCGCCCGCGCCGACACCCGACCCCACCACCACGCCGGCCCCGCCGGCCCCGGCTCCGACGCCGACGCCGACCCCGACGCCGACCCCGACGCCGACAAAGCACAAGGTGCGGGTCGTCACGTCCGGTCCGGCGAACGTCGCGTACGGCCAGCCCGTGACCGTGACCGCGAAGCTCACCACCGACGACGGCAGCCCGCTCGCGGGTGAGCCGGTCGTCGTGTCGGCCACGACCGGCGGCGCCGCCACAGTCGCCGCGCCGCGGCTCGTCGCCAGCCCCGTCAGTGACGCCAACGGCCTCGTCCGCGTCGTCGTCCGGCCGTTCGCGGCCGGCGTGGTCCGGTTCGCCTTCGCCGGCTCCGACGACGCCGACGCCGCGGCCGCCAGCCGCCCGATCGCCGTGACCTCGGCGGTCATCGCGCACCTGAACACCAGGACCGTACGGCGCGGGCTGACCGTCCGGCTGAGCGGCCAGGTCAAGCCGGGCTGGCGCCGGTTCCTCGTCTACCGCGAGGTCTACTCGCACCGCGCGTGGCACGTCGTCGCGACCACCCGCACCGGTGCCGACGGCCGCTACTCGTTCAAGGTCCAGCCGACCGCCGCCGGCCGGTTCGCCTACCGGATCGTCGTGGCGGCGCGCGGCACGCTGGCCCGGAGCATCTCGCTCACCCAGCGCCTGACCGTTCTCTGACCAGGCCGACCGCGAGGTCGGTGAGCCGGGCATGCGTCGCCCGCAGGTCGTGGTTCGCCTCGACGTGCGCCCGGGCGGCGCGGCCCTCGCGCTCGGCGCGAGCCGGGTCGCGCAAGCGGTCGACCAGGCCCGACGCGAGCGCGCCGGAGTCGCCCGGCGGCACGATCGCGCCGCAGCCCTCGCCGACCGACTCGCGGATCCCGGCCACGCCGGTCGCGACGACCGGGCGGCCGCAGGCCATCCCCTCCAGCGGGGTCAGCGCCATCGCCTCGCCCCACTGCGAGGCGAACGCGACGACGTCGGCAAGCGCGTAGAAGCGCGGCGCGTCCGGCTGGACGCCGAGCAGCCGGACCGCTTCACCCAGCCCGAGCGAGCCGGCCAGCGCGGCCACGGCGTCGCGGCCCGGGCCGTCGCCGACGAGCAGCAGGACCGCGTCCGGGCACGACTGGCGGACCGCGGCCCAGGCCTCGACCAACACCGCCTGGCCCTTCTGCGGGTCGATCCGCCCGACGCACACGGCCACCGGGGCCGCCGGGTCGAGCCCGAGCGCCCGGCGTGACGACGCCCGCTCCTCGGCCGAGACCGGGTGGAACCGGTCGAGGTCGACCCCGTTGGGCACGACCTCGATCCGCCGCCGGGACGAGACGACCCGCCGCTCCTCGCCGGCCCGGCGCTCGTCGGCGCTGACGCACACGACTACGTCGGCCCACCGCGCGCCGAGCCGCTCCCAGCCCACCGACGCGGCCCCGACCACGCCGCCGCCGGCCTGCCACGACCACCCGTGCGGCTGGAACAGCGTGGGCAGCCGGCCACGCAGCAGCAGCCGGCCGTCCAGCCCGGCCTTCGACGAGTGCAGGTGCACGACGTCGGGGCGGAAATCCCGTACGACGCCCGCCAGCCGCCGAGTCTCGCCGTACGCCGAGGGCCCGGGCGAGCGCACCGCCGGCCAGGGGACCCAGGCCGGCCCCGCGTCGTCGGCGAGCGGCCCGGGCGGCGAGGCGACCCCGACCGCCAGCCCGGCGGCCGCCTGCGACCGGGCCAGGTCGGCGACGTAGCGGCCCACGCCGCCGTCGACCGGCTGGGCGACGTGCAGGATCCGGGTCACGTCTCGCGCGCGTCCGCTTCGCGGCCGGCCGCCAGGGTCATGCCGACGAGCACCGAGAGAAGCAGGAAGATGTCGGCGTTGCGCAGGGTGAAGTCGACGATGCCCTGGCCGACCACGACCGCGAGCGCGGCCCCGATGCCGGCGACCATCGCGGCCTCCGGGGTACCGGCCAGCCGCCGGACCGCCCGGACCAGGACGACCAGCATCGTCAGGGTGAAACCGACCAAAGCGAGCGCGGCCGGGATGCCGACCTCGGCCGCGGTGGTCAACAGCACGTCGTGCGCGTGGTCGGCGTAGACAGTCGCGGCGGACGACGCCGCCTGCCGGGACACGATCGGGAACTGTCCGGGCCCCTTCCCGAGCAGCGGCGACGTGCCGATCTCGCGCACCGCCTCCCGCCAGATGGCCGGCCGGCTGTCGTACGGCGTGCTGGCCGGCAGGTGCAGCGTCGACACCCGCTCCCGGACCACGGTCACCTGCGGCAGGTCCGGCGTGAACAGCCCGAACAGCGGCACCAGCGCCGCCACGGCGACCATCGTCAGGGCCAGCGCCCGCCGGGCCCGCGGCACCAGCACCAGCAGCACGACGCCGGCGAGCAGCACGCCGATCCAGGCACCGCGGGACAGCGCCAGCAGCATCGCGATGCCGTCGATCCCGGCGACCGCGATCGCCCACCAGCGCTCGCGGCGGGACCGCGCGCCGAGGGCGAGACCGATCGCGACGATCAGGACGATCGCGCTGAAGCCGCCGAACTGGTTGGGCTCGGTGAACGTTCCGCGCAGCCGGTTGTCGACCCGCTCCGCGCCCGCGACCGCGTGCAGCGCCGACGCGTGCCCCAGGCTGAGTAGGGCGACAACCAGGCCGACGGCGAGCAGCACGTGCGCCAACCGGCGTACGGCGGCCAGCGACTGCGCCCCCGTGTACGCCGTCAGCACCAGCAGCAGGCCGAGCGCGATGTCGATGTCCTGCTTGGTGGCGAGGGTCGTGTCGACCGCGTGCGGGGTGGCGGCCAGGCACAGCCCGAACACGGCCACGCCCCAGGCCAGCGGCGCCGACCACGGCAGCGGGGTGTAGCCGCGAGCGAGGCGGACCAGGATCATCGCGCCGATCGCGCACATCGCGACGCCCTGCACGACCACGAAGCCCACCGGCAGTGTCTTCAGCCCGACCGGTATCGCCGCCAGTACCAGGCCGACACCGACGGTCGGCTTCGACAGCGTCACGCCGATCAGCAGCGCCGCGACCGGCAGCGCGACCATCGCGGCCACGCCGAACTTGACCCCGACCATCGCGACGACGACGCCGACGAGCAGGCCGGCGACGGCGATGCCGGCCGCGCCGACCGCCGTCAGCACTCCGCGGGGGATGACGGCGACTCTCATGGCGCCCAGAACCGCCGGACGCCGAGCAGTTTCAGGGCGAGCCGGCGGGCGCCGTGCCGGGGCGGCGCGGGCAGCCGCGGCGCGTCGAACACCGCCCACGGCCCGGGCTGCCACCCCCAACCCAACTCGTAGCCGGCCGCGGCAGCCGCCGCCTGCACCCGCGGGTCGGACAGACCGTACGGGTAGGCGACGGTCCGGCACGGTGCGCCGGTGACCTCGGCGACGGCCGCCCGCGAGTCGGTCAGCTGTCGGGCCAACTCGGCGTCGTCGAGGCCGCGCAGGTCGGGGTGGTCCCAGGCGTGCGAGCCGAGGCCCATGCCCGCGTCGAGCAGCCGCCGTACGTCGGCGGCGGCCATCACCCGCCCGGCGGGGCCGGCCACGAGCGGGTGCTGGTCCTCCCACCAGCCCGGGCAGACATAGAACGATGCGACCGCCCGCTCCTGCTCCAGCACCGGGAGCGCGTGCGTGACCCAGTTGGCGAACCCGTCGTCGAAGCTGAGTACGGCGACCCGCTCGGCCGGCCGCTCACCGCCGAGCACCGCCTCCGCCGGCACGAACCGGTAGCCGAGCCGGCGCAGCAGCCGGACGTGCCCGCGCAGGTGCTCGGGCGAAGTCAGCAGCCGGTGGGGGTCGTCGGCGACGGGGACCGTCCCGCCAACGTCGTCGACGCCGTGGTAGGCCAGCGCGACCGCCCGCAATACCGACAACGGGTGTCTCCGAACTCTTAGTATCCCGGCGTGACCACTCGCGCCGAGGATAGGTCTCGGCCGCGGGTGTCGGCGGTGATTCTGGCGCACAACCGGCGCGACGCCGTCGGCATCGTGCTCGACCGGCTGGCCGCGCTGCCGCTGCACGAGGTGATCGTGGTCGACAGCGGCTCGAGCGACGGGACCGCCGACATGGTCCGGACCCGCGGCGGCAACGTCCGGCTGGTCGACCCCGGCGGCAACGTCGCGATCGCCGGGCGCAACCGCGGCGCGGACGCCGCGACCGGCGACTACCTGCTCATGCTCGACGACGACTCCTACCCGCTGCCCGGCGCTATCGAGACGCTGGTCGAGATGTTCGAGCGCAACCCGCGGCTCGGCGTCGTCGGCGGGCTCGTCCGCGACGTCGACCCCGACTTCGACGTGGTCAAGCTGGACCAGCCCGGCACGTTCGACTGGTGGCTACGGTGCGGCCGGCCGCCCGGCCCGGCGCCGGCCGACGGCTGGCCGACGTTCTTCTTCCCAGAGGGCGGCTGCCTTGCCCGGCGCAGCGCGTACCTCGAGGTCGGCGGGTTCTTCGAGCCGTACTTCTTCGGCACCAGCGAGGTGGACCTCGCCACCCGGCTGCTCGCGGCCGGTTGGGACGTGCGCTACCAACCCGCCGCGGTGTTCGACCACATGAAGGTGATCACCGCGCGCACCGGCGGCGGCCGGATGCGCCGGCTGCGGGTGCGCAACCAGATCTGGTACTTCGCGCTGCGCTTCCCTACCGGCCTGGCGGCGCGTCGCATCCCGGCGTACCTGCTGTTCGACTTCGTCGAGTGCGCCTGGCACGGCGTGCTGCCGGACTGGCTGGCCGGCATCCGCGAAGCGTGGACCGAGCGGGCTGCCGTCCGCGGGATGCGGGCGCCGCTGCCCCGCGACGTGCTGCGGCGAGCCGAGCTCAACCGCGGCCGGTTGCACCTGCGGCTGCTGCTGATCCAGATCGGCCTGAAGACCAAGCTGGTACGGCGATGAGCGCGCGGGTCCGGTTGCTGCGCGCCGTCGGGCGTCTGGTGGCCGCAACACCGGCCCGCCGGCTGCTGGCCACCGATTTGGCCCGACGGATCCGGTTGCGGGCCGGCCGCCAGGTCGACGCCACGACCGCTCGCGCGGTCGTCGACGCGCTCGAAGCGGCGGACCTGCCCTACCGGCTGATCGGCGGCTGGGGGGTCGATGCGCTGCTCGGCCGGCAGACCCGTCCGCACGTCGACCTCGACATCGTCGTCGACGACTCGGCACCCGACCTGCTCGTGCGGATCGACGTCGCGCTCGCGACGGTCGGCCTGCATCCCGTCGGCGAGGAGACGTCGATCCCGCCGATGCCCACCGTCTGGGTGTACGCCGACGACGGTGGCGCGACGGTCGACGTGCTGCCGGCCAACCTGTCCGCGCCACCGTTCGACGGCGGCGCGGTGACCGGCAAGGTCGACGGCCGCCCGGTGGCCTGCATCTCGGCCGAGATCCAGCGCGAGCTGCGGGCGGGCTACCGCCACCGGCGCACGGATCGCGACGACCTGTCCGCGCTCGCCGACCTGCCCACGCCATGAGACTGCGACTCAGGCAGCGGCTCCGGCCGCCGGCCACCGCGGTCGTGATCCCGGTGCCCGAGGCGGCATCGGTGGTCGGCGCGGGCGAGCCAGGGATGCCGCCGCACGTCACCTTGCTCTGGCCGTTCGCCCGCCGGTTACGGGCCGGGCACCGGCTCGGCCTCGACGCGATCGCGGCCACGCACCCGCCGTTCACCTTCACCCTCGCGCGGGTCGGCACGTTCCCGGGCGTCGTCTACCTCGCGCCCGAGCCGGCTCCGCCGTTCGTCGACCTCGTCGAGGCGATCACCGGGACCTGGCCGCGGCACCAGGCGTACGGCGGCGCCTACGCGGAGGTGATCCCGCACCTCACCGTGCCGAACGGCGACCCGGCCCAACTCGAAGCAATGCTGCCGATTCGTTGCCACGCAAGGGAAATCCTCGTCCTCTCACCGGCCGACGGCGGCTGGCGCGAGATCTACCGGGTGCCGTTGGCGGCGAGCACGTCGGCGTAGACGGCGGCCATCTCGTCGGCCCAGCGCGCGACGTCGAACAGCGGCGCCCGCTCCCTCGCTGCGGCGGCCAGTCGGGCGCGGACATCCGCGTCGTCGAGCACTGTGCTCACCCGGTCGGCCAGCGCGCCGACGTCACCCGGCGGCACCAGCAGCCCGGCGCCGCCGACCACTTCCGGCGTGGCGCCGTCGGCGAAGCCGACGACCGGCGTGCCGACGACCACCGCCTCGGCCGCGACCAGCCCGAAGCCCTCCCGGCCGGTGCCGCGCCGGTCGATCGCCCGGCTGACCACGAGCAGCACGTCCGACCCGGCGACGAGGCTGACCGCGTCGGGCCGCGAACCGAGCAGGTGCACCGCATCGGCGACGCCGGCCGCGGTGGCCCGCCGTACCAACTCGTCGGCGACGCCGGGGTGGCTCGCGTCCGGCCCGCCGACGATCGCCAGCCGGGCGCGCGGGTGCGTCCGCCGGACCGTAGCGAGGACGTCGATCGCCGCGACGAAGCCCTTCGCGGGATCTAGCCGGCCGACGGCGATCAGCACCGGATCCTCAGGATCTGCGCCGATTTCCGCGCGTAACGACGTCCGGTCTACCGGCCCGGGATCGACACCGGTCCGGACGATCGTCACGTCGGGGACGCCGTCGAGCGCGGCCGCCACCGACCGGCTGACCGCGACGACGCGTGCGGCCCGCCGGGCGAGCACTCGGGCCGGCGCACCGTCCCAGCTGTGGTCGTGCTTGACCCAGACCATCGGCTCCGGGCGGCCGGCCAGCGCGAGCGCGCCGACCGCGGCCGCCTTGATCCCGTTCGCGTGCACCAGCGCCGGCCGTTCGGCGCGGACGACGCGTCGCAGCCGGGCCGCCCCGGTCGCCAACCCCGCCCGGCGCCCCGTCGGGATTACCGACGTCGTCACGCCGAGCTCACGCAGGTGACCGGCGAACGGCCCGTCCTGCAAGACCACGACGTGCGGCGCGACTCGATCGCCGAGAGCCGTGAACAGCCGGGCGAGGTAGAGCTCGGAGCCGCCGAGCTGGCCGTGCGAGCTGACCGCAAGCACCCGGAGCGGCGCCGTCACGGCCCCGCCGAGTCCGAGCGGCGCCGGCGGTAGACCCCGGTGTCGGGCTTGGCGCCCCGGGTGATCGCGCCGACGCCCATGGCGAGACCGCGTACGCCGGCGAGGTCGCGGTTCAGCAGCCGGTGGATCACCAGCACGACGAGCAGCGCGCCGAACTGCAACCGCGCGAACGGCGTCGGCGCGAAGTTCTTGTGCAACAGGTACCAGCGATGGATGACGACGGTCCGGCCGAACGCGCGCCGGTCGCGGCCGGCGAAGCCGGAGTTGTCGTGGTGCACCACGGCACGAGGGTCGTAACGGACCCGGCCCACCCGCGACAGCCGGTAGGAGAAGTCCTCGTCCTCCGCGAGGGCGTAGCCGGGCAGTCGCTCGTCGAACTTCGTCGCCAGCGCGGTCTCCCGGCGGGCCGACATGAAGCAGCCCGGCATCTGCTCGACGTCCATCGCGCCGGCGCCGTCGACGATCCGGCGCGGGTAGCCGCAGGCCATGAACGTGCCCTCGCGCCGCCGACCGCGCAGCAGCCGACGGACCGCCGAGCGCTGCCCGCCGATCCGGTGGCTGGCCGGCTCCTGCACCCGGCCGGTCGCGCCGACGACGCCACGGTCCGCGTAAATCGAGGCGAGGACGCCGAGCGCGCCCGGCTCCAGAGCCGCGTCGTCGTCGAGGAAGACGACGACATCCGAGCGGGCCGCCGCCAGGCCGGCATTGCGCTGGCGGGTGAGCCCGGGGGGCGAGCCGACGTACCGGACCCCTGCCGCGGCGGCGACCGGCGCGGCCGAGCCCTCCGGGTCGCCGTCGACGACGATCACCTCGTCGGCCGGCGGCGCGAGCGCGGCGATCGCCCGCAATGCCCGGTCGAGGCGCTCCGGTCGGCCTAGGGTGGCGACGATCACCGAGAACGTCACGCGGTGTGTCTCCATTACGGCGCAAAGTACCTGCTCAGCGACTCTCGAGGGACCAGATGCCCGCACCGCGCCCGGTACGGCGGACTGGTGTGAACGTCGCCGTCTCGCTGATCGGGCAGCTCGTCGGCAAGGCGTCGACCCTCGCGTGGACCCTCGTCGCGGCCCGCGAGCTGACCCGATCCGGGTACGGCGTCTTCTTTTACGCCTACGCACTGGCCGGGCTCGCCTCCGCCGTCGCCGAGTGGGGCTACGACCCTGTGTTGATCGAGCGGGTCTCCCGCGACCCGGACCAGGTCGATGTCGCCTACACCAACGCGCAGGTGGCGCAAACCGCGATCGCGGTGCCCGCGTTCACGGCGGCGGCGGTCCTCGCCGCCGCGTCGCCCCGGGCGAGCGGCGACCGGCTGGCCGTCGTCCTGGTCTGCGTCGCGGTGCTGTTCGACCTCTGGACCGACACCGCGCGGGCGGTCGGCTCGGCGCTGCGCGATCAGGTGCCGACCTCGCGCGCGCTGGTCATCCAGCGCGGGGTCACCGCAGCGGCCGCCATCGTCACCCTCGTCCTCGGCGGCGGGGTGCTCGGGATGTGCGCGGCGTTCCTCGGCGGCTCGGCGGTCGGCGTCGCGGCCCACCACAGCGCGCTGCGCGGGCTCGGGGTTCGGCTCCGGCTGGGGACGGTCCGCCCGGCGGCGCTGATCGCGACGACCCGCGAGTGCGCCACCCTCGGCGTGACCGTCGTCGTGATGATGGCGCTATTCCGGCTCGACGCCGTACTCCTCGGCGTCTTCAAGGGCGCCGGCGCGGTCGGCGCCTACGCGGTCGCTTACCGGCTGTTCGAGACGACGCTGTTCGTGACGTTCTCGGTGCAGGGCGCGACGTTCCCGGTCATGGCGGCCGCGGATGGCGACCCGGCGACCATCGGCCGTGCGGTGAGCCGCGGGCTCTCCCTCGCCGGATCGGCCTACGCGATGTTCTTCGCCGTCTGCGTATGCGACGCGCCCGCCGTGATCCGGGTGCTGTTCGGGCCCGGCTACACCCACGTCTCGGCCGCTGCGCTGCGCTGGCTGGCGGCCGCGCCACTGTGCTACCTCGCCGGGGCTCTGGCGACGTCCGCCCTGCAGGCCGTCCGCCGCCGGACGATGATCGTGGCCAGCTCGCTGGTCGCGCTAGCGGTCAACGTGGTGCTCAACCTCGTGCTGATCCCGCGGCTGTCGGGCACCGGCGCCGCGCTGGCGACCACCGTCTCGTACGCCGTCCTCGCCGCGGTCGCAATGGGCGGGCTGGCGCGGGCCGGCGTGCGGGTGCCGGTGGCGCGCGCGCTGCTCGCGCCGGTGCTGACCGGCGCGGCGATGGCCGGCCTCCTGCTGGCCCTGCCGCTGCCCGCCGTGGCCGACATCGCGGTCGCGGCCGCGGTCGTCGGCGGGGCCTGGTTGGCCGGGT
>JAVEEI010000080.1 GCA_030840525.1 Frankiaceae bacterium | reverse complement strand
CTTCGCTCCCAACGACGCGACCTAGCGGAGCGGCTTGCCCCCGACCTGGCGGACGATGTACGCCGAGGAGCTGAAGTTGTTCGCGCCGTGCGGCATGTCCGGGCGGTTGTACGGGTCGCCGGGGAACGCCACGATCAGCTCACCGGTGTGCGGGTCGACCGCGAGCTCGTCGAAGTCGGCGAGGTTGCGGTTGCCCGGCTGGTTCGGCAGCAGGCCGCAGAACAGACCCTGGGTGCAGATGTCGCCGTAGTGGATCGGCTGCGGCGTGACGGTCGTCTGGCTGAAGTGCTTGCCGGCGTCGAACGACGTCGCGACGTAGTAGCGCCACTGGTTCTTCAGGTAGTTGGGGTCGCCGTTGTCACTCGTGCCGAACCAGCCGACCGCGACCTCGTTGCCGCGCATGCCGCCGACGACCGCGGGCATCACGTTCGCCTTGAGGTTCGGCGTGTTGACGCGGATCGGGGCGGTCCAGTGCACGCCGTGGTCGTGCGACACGAACAGCCACACGTTGGTCGTCGTCTGGCCGGCCTTGGTCTTGCCGGCGGAGATGACGTAGACGTTGCCGGCCTTGTCGACGCTGACGCTGTTGAAGATCTTGCCGAGGTCGGCACCGGGGTCGGTGTAGATCGTGTAGTTCTTGAACACCGTGCCGGCCGGGCAGCCGTGGTCGGCCTCCGCGATGAACAGGCTGTTGAGGGTCGCGCCCACCGGCGGCGACTGCAGCGGCGGCTCGGTGACCTCGACGAACATCCGGCCGCTCGGGTCGATCGCCGGCTTCGCGACGAGCGTGCCGTTGGACGGCGAGTACTGCTGGCCGGCCTGGCTCTGCGGGTTGAGGATCGAGCCGCACGGCGTGAACGTCGCGCCGTGGTCGTCGGAGCGCTCCATGATCGGGAAGCCGCCGGCGAAGTCGTGGTAGGTCAGGTACACCGCGTCGGTCTGGCCGCGGCCGACGTTGAGCCACTGCCGGTCGTTCTCCGGGCCCTGCTGGTTCGTGGTGACGTTCTTGCAGTTGTCGGCCGCCTTCGCCGCGTTGCCGGAGCTGAACGTCTTGCCGTGGTCGGCGCTGGTGCAGATCGCCGCGCCGGCCGCCTCGAGGTCGGCGACGTAGACCATGCCGTCGGTGCCGACCTCGACGTCGGAGTCGCCGCCGCCGAAGGAGGAGCCGAGGTCGTGGCCGATCGGGAACGTCTTGCCGCCGTCGTGGCTGGCCCAGAAGCCGACGCCGCTGGTGTTCGAGCCGCCGAGCACGAGGTTGGCGCCGGTCGGGAAGCTCTGCGGCGCGGTCACGTACACGTTCTTGCTGTTACTGGGGTCGAGCGCGAGCGAAGGCTCGCCGCCGGCGTACCCCTTGAGCTCGAGCGCGTTGGTGAACTTCGGCGCGACCGAGGAGCCGGACGCGGCGTGGGCCACGACCGGGGTCGCGGCGGCAAGGGTCCCGACAACGCCGAGGAGGGCGATCGTCGTACGGCGTGAGCGCATGGAACCAACCTTCTGGGACGGGGGTTGTCACTCCCCCAACGACCGAGCGGCCGGTCCGTTACGCCTGTGGTTACTCCTGCGTACGCCGCTTGGCCGAGCGGTAGCGGGTGGCGGCGTCGAGCACGACCTTGCGGATGCGCACCGTCGCGGGAGTGACCTCGACGCACTCGTCCTCGCGGCAGAACTCAAGCGCCTGCTCGAGCGACAGCTGCCGGTGCGGGATCAGGCGCACCAGCTCGTCGGCCGTCGATGACCGCACGTTGGTGAGCTTCTTCTCTTTTGTCGGGTTGACGTCCATGTCGTCGGACCGGGCGTTCTCGCCGACGATCATGCCTTCGTAGACCTCGGTGCCGGGCCCGACGAACATCGCGCCGCGCTCCTGCAGGTTGAACAGCGCGTACGACGTGACCGCGCCGCGCCGGTCGGCGATCAGTGATCCGGTCGGGCGGGTGCGAAGCTCGCCGTGCCACGGCTCGTAGCGGTCGAACACGTGGTGCAGCAGGCCGGTGCCGCGCGTCTCGGTGAGGAACTCGGTGCGGAAGCCGATCAGGCCACGGGCGGGGACGAGGTACTCCATCCGGATCCAGCCGGTGCCGTGGTTGACCATCTGTTCCATCCGGCCCTTGCGCAGCGCCATGAGCTGTGTGACGACGCCGAGGTAGTCCTCCGGGATGTCGACGGTCAGCCGCTCCATCGGCTCGCACAGCTTGCCGTCGATGGTGCGGGTGACGACCTGCGGCTTGCCGACCGTCAGCTCGAAGCCTTCGCGGCGCATGATCTCGACGAGGATCGCGAGCTGGAGCTCGCCGCGGCCCTGGACCTCCCAGGTGTCGGGGCGCTCGGTCGGCAGTACCCGGATGCTGACGTTGCCGACGAGCTCCTGGTCGAGCCGCGACTTCACCAGACGTGCGGTGAGCTTGTTGCCGGACTCGCCCGCGAGCGGGCTGGTATTGATGCCGATGGTCATCGAGAGGCTGGGCTCGTCGACGGTGATGACCGGCAGCGGCCGCGGGTCCTCCGGGTCGGCGATGGTCTCGCCGATGGTGATCTCGGGGATGCCGGCAATCGCGACGATGTCGCCCGGCCCGGCTTCGTCGATGGGGATGCGCTCGAGCGCGTCGGTGCCGAGCAGCTCGGTGAGCTTGACCCGCTCGATCGTGCCGTCGGTCTTACACCACGCGACCTGCTGGCCCTTGCGCATCGTGCCGTTGTGGACGCGGCAGAGGGCGAGCCGGCCGAGGTACGGGCTCGCGTCGAGGTTGGTGACGTGCGCCTGCAGCGGCGCGCCTTCGTCGTACGACGGCGGTCGCACCGTGTTGAGCAACGTGTCGAACAGCGGCTTGAGGTTGTCGCTGTCGGGCATGCCGCCGTCCTTCGGCCGGTCGAGGCTCGCGCGACCGGCCCGGGCCGAGGCGTAGACGATCGGGAAGTCGATCTGCTGCTCGTCGGCGTCGAGGTCGAGGAACAGCTCGTACGTCTCGTCGACGACGTCGGCGATGCGCGCGTCGGAGCGGTCGACCTTGTTGACGACGAGGACGACCGGGAGGCGCTTCTGGAGGGCTTTGCGGAGCACGAACCTCGTCTGAGGGAGCGGGCCTTCGGACGCGTCGACGAGCAGGAGTACGCCGTCGACCATCTCGAGGCCGCGCTCCACCTCGCCGCCGAAGTCGGCGTGGCCCGGGGTGTCGACGATGTTGATGGTGGTCTCGCCGTACTTCACCGCGGTGTTCTTGGCGAGGATCGTGATGCCCTTCTCGCGTTCGAGATCCATCGAGTCGAGGACGCGCTCGTTGACCGAGTGCTCGTCGGCCTGGTGCTGGGTGAACGCGCCGGACTGCCAGAGCATGGCGTCGACGAGCGTCGTCTTGCCGTGGTCGACGTGGGCGATGATCGCGACGTTACGAAGGTCGTTGCGGAAAGGCACGACATTCGAGGCTACCGGCGTTCGCCGTGGCGCGGCCGTTTCGCGCGTCGCCGTCGGTCACTCCACTGCCTTCTCGGCGCCCTTTCCGGCCGTCGAGTGACCGATTTATCAGCCGCGCCAGGCGGCGATGTCGGCGAGCATCCGCGTCGCGAGCTCGGCCGGCATTCCGGCGGCGTGCCGCACGCTCGCCGCCGCCAGCCGGGCCAGGTCGTCGCGGCCGTAGCCGTGCACATCGCGCGCGGCCGCGTACTGCTCGACCAGCCCGGCGCCGAACAGCAGCGGGTCGTCCGCCCCGAGTACGACGGGAACCCCGGCCGACTCGAGCGCACGCAACGGCACCGCGGCATGCGACTCGAACACGCCGAGCGCGACGTTCGACGCCGGGCACACCTCGCACGCGATCTCCCGCGACGCCAGCAACGCCAGCACCGCCGGGTCCTCGGCTGCCCGTACGCCGTGGCCGAGCCGAGCCGGCGCGAGCGAGCGCACCGTCTCGGCGACCGCGCGAGGCCCGAGCAGCTCGCCGGCGTGCGGCACCGCGACCAGGCCGCCCGCACGGGCCAGCCGGAACGCCTTGGCGAAGTCGGCCGGCCGGCCCTGCCGCTCGTCGTTCGACAGCCCGAACCCGACGATCGGCGCGCCGGTCGCGGCCAGCCGTACGGCGAGTCGCGCCAGCGTCTCCGCCTCCCAGGGCGGCCGGGTGCGGTTCGCCGCCACAACGATCCGCACGCCGACACCGGTCGAGGCCTCAGCCGCGGCAGCCGCGGCGCAGAACGCCTCGGTCGCCGTCACCAGGTCGCCCAGCCGCGGCACGTAGCCCGACGGCGTCACCTGGATCTCGAGCCAGCGCGAGCCGGCCGCGCGCTCGTCCTCGGCCCGCTCGCGGAGCAGCCGGTCGATGTCGGCCGCCGACCGCAGCACCCCGCGCGCCACGTCGTACAGCCGCTGGAACCGCGGCCACCCGATGACGTGCCAGTCGTCCGGCTCGGCGTCGGTCAGCCGGTCCGGCAGGTGGATGCCGTACGACGACGCCAGCTCGTGCAAGGTCTCCCGGCGCATGCCACCGGTCAGGTGCAGGTGGAGGTGCGCCTTCGGCAGCGCCACCAGGTCGGCGTCGGAGACCATCGCACCGAAACCATAGAGCCGCGGCCCTAAGGTTGACCGCGTGCGGATCGCGACCTGGAACGTCAACTCGGTCGGCGCGCGGCTACCGCGGCTCAACGAGTGGCTCGAGCGCGCCGCCCCCGATGTGCTGTGCCTGCAGGAGACGAAGTGCGCGGCCGACGCATTCCCCGGCGAAGGCGCGGAGGCACTCGGCTACGAGGTCGTCGCCAACGGCGACGGCCGCTGGAACGGTGTCGCGATCCTCTCCCGGGTCGGCCTCGACGACGTCAGCCTCGGCTTCCCCGGGCAGCCGCCGTACGCGCCGCCACCGGACGAGGACGACCCCGCGCTGATCGGCGCACCGCCGATGGTCGAGTCGCGCGCGGTCGGCGCGACCTGCGGCGGCGTGCGCGTGTGGTCGGTGTACGTGCCCAACGGCCGGTCGCTCGACAGCCCGCACTACCCGTACAAGCTCGACTGGCTGGCCGCGCTCAAGCGCGCCGTCGCCGACGAGCTGGCAACGCACGACAAGCTCGTCGTCACCGGCGACTTCAACATCGCGCCGACCGACAGCGACGTGTGGGACGCGGCCGCGTTCGTCGGGTCGACGCACGTCACCGACGCCGAGCGCCGCGCACTGAACGAGCTGCTCGGCCTCGGCCTTCGCGACGTGGTCCCGCGGCCGATGAAGTACGACACCCCGTTCACCTACTGGGACTACCGGGCCGGCATGTTCCACAAGAACATGGGCATGCGCATCGACCTGTTCTACGCGACGGCACCGGTCGCCGACGCCGTGAAGGACGCGTACGTCGACCGCGACGCGCGCAAGGGCAAGGGCCCGAGCGACCACGCGCCGGTGGTCGTCGACGTCGACGTCTGAGCCGCGCTACGCGAGCTGCTTGAGCAGGTCGAGCTCGCCCAGGTGCATGAGCTGGTGGCCTAGGCCCGGCCGCGCGAACAGGACGCCGAGCGGCAGCGCGTCGAGGTACGCGACCTCGGCGAGCGCGCCGGGAGTGCAGTACGCCGGCCGCCGCTGCTGCCGGTCGGTGAACTCGATCACGACGCGGTCGAGGTCGTCGTCCGACAGCGACGCGAGGAACTCGTCGGCCTGCGCGTGCACCGCGTCGGCGTACGTCTCGAGCTGCTCGCGGTCGACCGCGGCCGAGACGGTCGCCACGTCGTCGGCGGACAGCGCGGTCCCGAAGCCGAACCGGTCGGGGTCGGGCAGATCGCCGTACGCCGGGCCGTCGGCGACCTCGGCGGTGTCGCGAATGCAGGTGTTGACGACCCAGTCGAGTGTCCGCGGCAGGTGCCAGAACGTGAGGCCGAGCGGCGACGTACCCGGGAGCAGCGGGCGGGACCAGTCGAGCGACGCGGTGCCGGCGCGCAGCTCGCGCGAGCCGGCCGCGACCGCGGCGACCCGGTTGCGCAACAGGTCCGTGGCTCTCATCCGGCCGTTCCGGCTTCGGCCGATTTCTTCAACGCCTGCAACGTTTTTTCCATGTTCGCGCGGTTGTGCCCCTCGCGGTCGGCGATGCCCATCACCGGCTTGGACGCGCTGCGCATCCAGCCCGGCCGGCGGTCGGTCCACGCCTCGGTGACGAGACAGCCGCCGTCGGCTTCGGCGAACGTGTACTCCCACGTGCTGATCGGCACCGCGGCGAAGTGCACGTCGAACGCGAACCGTCTCCCGGGGTCGGCCGCCGTCACCGTGACGACCGTGCGCCACCAGCGCCAGCCGGCGCGGTTAGAGCCGCGGAACGTCGCGCCGACCATCGCGCGCCGGCCGCCGCGGGCCCACTTGCCGCCGGTGTTCTCCGGGCTCCACTCGCCCATCCGCGGCAGGTCGCTGACCAACGCGTACAGGGCGTCCGGTGTCGCGGCGATGTGCTCGCTCACCTCCACGTCGCTCACGCCGCCTCCTTGAGATGCGCGTCGAAGTAGTCGAAGATGCGCGACCACGCGTCGGCCGCGGCATCGGGGTCGTAGCGGACCAGCCACGGCTCGAACCACTTCGCCCGGCCGGTGTGCGGGAAGAGGAAGCCGTGCGTGGCGTCCGGGTACTCCTTCACGTCGTGCTCGACCCCGAGGCCGGTCAGCACGCCGTCGAGTTTCGCCGCCGCCCCGCGCAGCTGCAGGTCGCGGCCGCCGTACGAGCCGACGACCGGGCAGGCGCCGGCGAGTGCCTGCTCGGGCTCCCGCGGCAGGTGCCCGTAGTTGGCCGCGGCGACCCGAAAACCCTTGGGCGCCAACAACATCGCCAACGCGCCGCCGAGGCAGAACCCGGCGACGCCGACGTTCCCGGTGCAGTCGTCGCGGGCCGCGAGGTAGTCGCGCGCGGCGTCGACGTCGTCGAGCGCGCGGCCGTGCCCGCTGGCCGACGCCTTGAGCGTCGCCAGCAGGCACTTCGGCGCCGCGCCCCACGCGAACAGGTCGGGCGCGAGCGCGACGTACCCGCGCTCGGCGAACCGGTCCGCCTGGGCGCGGATGTCGTCGGTCAGCCCGAAGATCTCGTGTACGACGACGACACCCGGCCAGGGTCCCGGTCCGGAGTCAGGACCGGACGGTACGGCGAGGTAGCCGCGCAGCGTTCCGGCCGGCACCGGGTAGTCGAGGTCGGGCACCCCGCGACCGTATCTCCCAGGGGCTCAGGCCATCCAGGCGTCGTCTCCCGCCCCGTCGGCGCGCAGCTCGTGCATCTCGCTGATCTTCTCGCCGACGAACGTGAACAGAATCGAGCCGCGGCTCGCGCGAGTGATGCCGTTGCGGGTCCCGGTGAGGACGTGCACGGCGACGACGTGTCCGTGACCGTCGCTGTGCAGGTCGACGAGGTGCGCCTGCACGGTGCCATCGGTCAGCTCGGCGAGCTGGCCGTACATCGCGAGGATCGCGTCGATGCCCTTGTGGTCGCCGGCGACGGCGCTCGTGCCGGGTACTCGCTGGACGGCGTCCTTCGCCATTAGCGCCGTCAGCGTCGGGATGTCGCCGGCGTTGAACGCCGTGTACCCGCGCCGTACCAGCGCCTGGTACTTGTCGTCCTGCGCCTTCGTCGGCGCGCCGCCCTTGGCGTAGTTGGTCACGTCCGGCGAGACGTCGATCATGACGCACGGCTCGTCGCCGACCACCCACGCGTCGTGCCCGGCCGGCAGGTCGAAGACGTCGCCCGGCGCCAGCGAGAGCTCGGTGCCGTCGTCATTGCGTACCGTCAACCGGCCCGAGATCACGTAGCCAAGGTGCCGGGTCTGGCAGGTCGGCGTACCCGCGATCGGCGCAATGTCGGTCGACCAGCGCCAGCCGGGCTCGAACGTGCCGCGCATGAAGGTCGCGCCGCCGGCGTTGCCGACGACCGCGGAACCGTGCGCCTGGAAGCTGCGGGTCTCTCCGTCGCGATCGATGTTGCTGACGAGTGCTTGCGTCATGTGACCACCCACCCGGGGCTAAGGCCGAGCACCGGACGTGTCCAGCCGACAGGCCCGATCGTGGCACCGCTGCCCGCCCGCGGCCATAGACAAAAGAGGCCCGGTCAGTCAGGTCAGCGGTTCGGCGGCGATGGAGAAGATCGGGTCGAGATGCGCCGTGTCGTTGAATCGCCGCATTACCAACGGTTTCGGCCCCATTGAATTCGGCAGGGCGACGAGCTGCGAGATCGATGCGTTGTCGGCGCCGACGAAACCGAACAGCGCGGCACCGGTCGCGTGCGACAGGATCTGTCCGATCACTCCCCCGTGCACGACGACGACCACGCGCTGGCCGGGGTGCGCGGCGATGATCCGGTCCAGCCCGGCGGTGACCCGCGCGGCGAACGACTCGTTGCTCTCGGCGCCCGGGATGACGTCCCAGCGCTGCTCGGCGAACATCCGGATCGCGGTCGGGTGCCGCTCGCCGACGTACTTGCGGAACGCCAAGCCCTCCCACTCGCCGAGGTAGACCTCGCGCAGGTCCGGCTCGACGATCGGGGTGAGGCCGAGGCGCGCGGCGAGTGGTGCGGCGGTTTCCGCCGTACGGCGAAGGGTCGTGACGTAGATCGCGTCGATGTGCTCGCGCGCGAGCCGGTCGGCCAGCCGCTCGGCCTGCTCCCGGCCCTCCGGTGCGAGCTCCGGGTCGCTGTGGCCGTCGGCGAGGGGCGCGGGCTGGTCGGGGCGGGCCGGCGCGGACTCGCCGTGCCGGACGACGAGCAGGTCGGTCGCGCCGGGCGGGAGGGTGAAGCGGAACTGCCGGTAGACCTTGCCCCCGTCGCCCGCCGCCCCGTCGCCCGCCGCCTCTTCGCTCACGGTCGCGAGGCTATAGATCCGCGGTCAGGTCTTGTCGCCGGCCACCCACAGGAGTAGGCAGGCAACTATGACCGACACCATCCCGGCCCAGAGCACGTTCGCCCGGCCGTCCGACGAGCTCCGCATCGTCACGACGCCGCCGTCGACCACCGATGCGCAGCTGGTTCTCCAGCTCGCGCAGCTCAACGCGGCGACCGGCGCGGACGAGGGGTGGCACCTGCTGTTCCACGGGTTCGAGACCCCGCCGACGCGCACCCAGCTGCTGCGCAAGTACCCGATCGAGTCGGCCGAGTACCGGCAGGTGCAGGCGTTCCTCCGGTCGTGCGAGACGCTCGGCACGTTTGTCCGCCAGGGCATCCTCAACGAGGCGCTGGTGCACGACCTGTTCTGGGTCGCGGGCGCGTGGCGGATGGCGGAGAAGCTCTGCAAGGCCTTGCGCAAAGAGGCCGGCGAGCCACGGCTGATGGAGAACTTCGAGTGGCTGGCCAACCGCGCGCCCTGAGCCGGCGGTAGCTGCGACCGCGCTGGTGAGTTGTCAGCGGCACCCGTGGCTATAGCCACGCCACATGCTGACAACTCCCGCGGGCTTACGACGCCGCCGACACCTGCGCGAGCCAGTGCTCGCCGGGCGCGGGCCGCGAGTGCCGGATGGTCACCGACATGCGCGCGCCCACGCGCTTCGCCGTCTTCGGCACCGTGTGCTCCCACTCGGCCTGACACTCGCCGCCCATGACGACGAGGTCGCCGTGCCCGGGCTCCAGCCGGTAGAGCGCGCGCGACGTGCCGCGCGGCCGGAGCAGGAACCGCCGCCGCGCGCCGAGCGACACGGTCGCGACCAGCGGCCGGGTCATCACCAACCGGTTGCGGTCGCCGTGCCACGCGACGCTGTCGCTGCCGCCGCGGTACAGGTTCACCCAGATCCGGTCGAAGCCGGCGCCGTACCGCTCGCTAAGTACGCCGGCCATCTCGCTCAGGATCGGCGGCGCGTCGGTGGACTCCGCGTCCGCCGACCAGCCCGCGGTGAGCCGCGGCTCGAGCACCGCGTGGTCGTACATCCGCACCGTCCGCTGCTGCCAGCGCGCCTCGCCGGCGAGCAGCTCGAACACCTCGTCCGACCCGGCCAGCCAGCTCGGGCAGTAGTCGACCCACGACCGCTCGTCGAGGACGATCCGGCGGATGCCGGTGTAGTCGGGGTCGAGCGTGGGCGGGCCGCCGTCGAACAACGACGGCTGCCAGTCGACCTCGGCCCGCACGACGTTCAGGTTACGACCGCGAGCAAGTCCGACGGGCGCACCGACCCGGGCGAGCCGCCGCGCCGGGCCAGCGCTGCGACCTCGCGCTGCAGCACCCGGTTGACCGGCGTCGCGACCCCGTACTGGGCACCGAGCAGCACGATCTCGCCGTTGAGATAGTCCGCCTCGACGCCGCCGGTCGCGCGGGCCAGGCTCTGCCACGTTGACCCGCCCCGCCGGTCGCGGCCCTCGACCGGCGCCCACTGCACCTGCATCCCGCGCCGCGCCGCCCACTCGTCGTCCGACGCCCAGTCGATGCCGGCCGCGCGATAGCACTCCTCGGCCTCCGCGCGAGCCCGCGCGTCGAGCTCCCGTACGACGTCGAGCGCGCTCTCGTCGAGGTCGTGCCCGGTCATCGCTTCGAGCGAGTTTCCCAGGTTTCGCAACAGTTTCGCGTACTTCCACCGCATCACCCGTGGCTCCGGCGCCGACACGAAACCGCTCGCCGACAGCGCGGTCGCGACGTCCGTCGCGCGGTCGTCGACACCGTGCGGCCACCGGCCCAGGTCGAGCAACCCGGAGTACGGCGAGCCCTGCGCGTCGACGTGCCCCGGCTCCAGGAACACCGCCGGCAGCATCACCACGACGCCGTACGTCTCGAAACCGCGCCGCGCGGCCAGCCGCTCGTTCGCGACCCCGTTCTGCATGCAGAAGATGGCGGCGTCGCGGCGCGGCAGCGCGTCGAGGACGGCCGACGTGTCCTGCGTCTTCGTCGTCAGCAACAGCGCGTCGCCGTCGTCGTACCGCAATGCCGAAGGGTCCGTGACGACCGGCACCCGGACGGTGACGACGCGGTCGGGCATCGCCAGCCGCAAGCCGTCGCGTGCCATCGCCTCGGCGTGCGCGCCACGCGCGAGCAGGACGACGTCGTACCCCGCGTCGGCGAGCCGGCCGCCCACGGTCGCGCCGACGGCACCGGCACCGAGTACGACGAATCGCATGCCGCCATTCAACGGCATATGGTCGCGCCATGACGGTCATCGACGACGCGCGCTCCTTGCAGGACGACCTCGTGCAGCTCCGGCGGACGCTGCACCGGCGGCCGGAGATCGGGCTGGATCTCCCGCGCACGCAGGAGACCGTGCTCGCCGCGCTCGATGGCTTGCCGCTCGAGATCAGCACCGGTACGACGTCCACGTCGGTCACCGCCGTGCTCCGCGGCGGCGCAGCGCCGGGCGGCAACGGCGGGCGCGCGGTGCTGGTGCGCGGCGACATGGACGCGCTGCCCGTGCACGAGAACACCGGGCTCGACTACGCCGCCGACGGCGAGACCATGCACGCGTGCGGGCACGACCTGCACACCGCGATGCTGGCCGGCGCCGCGCGGCTGCTCTGCGCGCAACGCGAACGGCTCGCGGGCGACGTCGTCTTCATGTTCCAGCCCGGCGAGGAGGGTTACGACGGCGCGCGGCACATGGTCGAGGAGGGCGTGCTCGACGCGAGCGGTACGCGGGTCGAGGCGGCGCTCGCGCTGCACGTGACGTCGTCGTTCCTGCCGGCCGGCGTCTTCGCGACG
Organism: Frankiaceae bacterium; assembly: GCA_030840525.1. Classification (GTDB taxonomy): domain Bacteria; phylum Actinomycetota; class Actinomycetes; order JAFAQI01; family JAFAQI01; genus BP-197. The sequence goes on along the minus strand of JAVEEI010000080.1, from coordinate 3,653 downwards.
AGGCGCGGTCCGGTCATGAGCGCGGCCGACGTGCTGCGCGTGACCGTACGCGGCGCGGGCGGGCACGGCTCCGCGCCGCACCGCGCGAAGGACCCGATCCCGGCCGCGTGCGAGATGGTCACGGCGTTGCAAACGCTGGTGACCCGGCGCTTCGACGTCTTCGACCCCGTCGTCGTCACGATCGGTGCGTTCCATGCAGGTACGGCGCACAACGTCATCCCCGACGAAGCGACGTTCGAGGCGACGGTGCGCTCGTTCTCCGTCGAGTCGCATGCGCGGGTGCTCGCCGAGACGGTGCGGGTGTGCGAGGGCATCGCGGCCGCGCACGGTCTCGACGTCGACGCCGTCGCGTCCGAGCTGTATCCCGTCACGGTCAACGACGGCTACGAGGTCGAGGCGTTCGGCGACACGGTCCGCGAGCTGCACGGGGCGGAGCGTTTCGTCGAGATGCCGAACCCGCTCACCGGCTCCGAGGACTTCTCCCGCGTGCTCGACGCGGTCCCGGGAACGATGGCGTTCCTCGGCGCGTGCGTTCCCGGTCGCGACCCCGCGACCGCGCCGTACAACCACTCGCCGGAGGCGGCGTTCGACGACCGGCTGCTCGCCGACGGCGCCGCGGTCTACGCCGAGTGGGCGCGCCAGCGGCTGGCCGCACCCGCAGCCCGCTGAGCCGGCTTTCGCAGCGAGCTCACAGCAACGGCTCAGCCTCCTCCCACCCCGGACCGCCAGCCTCGGGCCATGACGCCAACCGCGGTGGCGACGGACGTGGCCGTCGACGTCGTCGTACCGGTGCACAACGAGGAGACGGACCTCGCGCCGAACATCCGCCGGCTGCACGCGTACCTCACCCACGCGTTCCCGATGCGCGCGCGAATCACGATCGCCGACAACGCGAGCACCGACCGGACGTGGCCACGCGCGCAGGAGCTCGCGGCGCTGCTGCCGGACGTACGCGCCGTGCGGCTCGACGTGAAGGGGCGCGGGCACGCGCTGCGCGCGGCGTGGAGCGGAAGCGACGCACCGGTGGTCGCGTACATGGACGTCGACCTGTCGACCGACCTCGCCGCGCTGCTGCCGCTCGTCGCGCCGCTGCTTTCGGGGCACAGCGACATCGCGATCGGCACCCGGCTGTCGCGGCATGCCCGCGTCGTCCGCGGGCCGAAACGCGAGCTGATCTCGCGCGCGTACAACCTGCTGCTGCACTGGGTCTTGCGGACGCGCTTCTCCGACGCGCAGTGCGGGTTCAAGGCGGTGCGCGCCGACCGGGTGCGGATGCTGCTGCCGCAGGTCGAGGACAACGGCTGGTTCTTCGACACCGAGCTGCTGGTGCTGGCCGAGCGCGCGGGCTTGCGCATCCACGAGGTGCCGGTGGACTGGACCGACGACCCGGACAGCCGGGTCGACATCGTCGCCACCGCGCTCGGCGACCTGCGCGGCATTGCGCGACTCGTGCGCGCCTCGGGTGCGATTGCGCGACTCGTGCGCGTTTCGGGTGCGACTGCGCGACTCGTGCGCGCCTCCGGTGCGGGGGCGCGATGACGGCCGCCGTCGTCGACGCGCCGCCCGCCGGCCCGCGCGCGACCGCACCCGCGAACGCCGGCGACCCGCGGTGGGTGCGGCCCGCCCTGGTCGCGCTGCTCGCGACCACCGCGCTGCTCTACCTTTGGGACCTCGGCGCATCCGGGTACGGCAACAGCTTCTACGCCGCCGCCGCGCAGGCCGGCAGCCATAGTTGGAAGGCGTTCTTCTTCGGCTCGTTCGACTCGTCGAGCTTCATCACCGTCGACAAGACGCCGGCGTCGCTGTGGGTCATGGACATCTCGGCGCGGGTCTTCGGCGTCAACGCGTGGAGCATCCTCGTCCCGCAGGCGCTCGAAGGCGTCGCCGCGGTCTGGCTGCTCTACCTCACCGTGCGCCGCCGGTTCGGCCCGGCGGCCGGGCTAATCGCCGGCGCCGTGATGGCGACGACGCCGGTCGCCGTGCTGATGTTCCGGTACGACAACCCGGACGCGCTGCTCGTGCTGCTGCTCGTCGGGTCGGCGTACGCGATGGTGCGCGGGCTGGAGGCCGGCCGGACGCGGTGGCTGCTGCTCGCCGGCTCGCTGGTCGGGCTCGGGTTCCTCGCGAAGATGCTGCAAGCGGTGCTGGTGCTGCCCGGCTTCGCACTGGTCTACCTGTACGCCGCGCCGGTGCCGATGCGGCGGCGGGTCCGGCAGGTGCTCGCGGGCGGGCTCGCGACGGTCGTGTCGGCCGGCTGGTGGGTCGCGGCCGTCGCGTTGACTCCCGCCGCGGACCGGCCGTACGTCGGCGGCTCACAACACAACTCGATCGTCGAACTTACGTTGGGATACAACGGTTTCGGCCGCCTCACCGGCAACGAGACCGGCAGCGTGGGCGGCCGTCCCGGAGGCGGCGGCCAGTGGGGGCCGACCGGTCTTGGCCGCATGTTCAACGGCGAGTTCGGCGGCCAGGTGTCGTGGCTGCTGCCGGCCGCGCTGGTGTTCCTCGTCGCGCTGCTCTACCTCAGCCGGCGCGTACCGCGCACCAACGGGCAGCGCGCGCAGGTGCTGCTGTGGGGGTCGTGGCTGCTCGTCACCGGTCTGACGTTCAGCTTCGCCGCCGGCATCATCCACCCGTACTACTCGGTCGCGCTGGCGCCCGCGGTCGGAGCGCTCGTCGGCATCGGCGCGGTCTCGCTGTGGCGGCACCGCACGTCGGTGCGCGCGCGGGTGCCACTCGCGCTCGCGGTAGCGGTCACGTCGTGGTGGTCGGCACACCTGCTCGGCCGGACGCCGTCGTGGCACCCCGAGCTGCGCGGCTTGGTGCTGGGTCTCGGGCTGCTCGCCGCGCTCGCGATCGCGGTCGGCCCGTCGCTGTGGCGGCGCACTGGTGCGGCCGTCGCCGGCACCGCTCTCGTCGCGAGCCTCGCCGGGCCGGCGGCGTACGCGGTCGACACCACGACGACACCGCACACCGGCGCGATCCCGTCGGCCGGCCCGGCCGGGCAGGGCACCGGCTTCCCCGGCAGGCCGGGCGGGTTCAGCCGCCTTGGCCCGGGCCAACCACCGGGCCGACAGCCGGGAGGTCTCGGCGGGCTGCTCGACACGGCGACGCCGAGCGCCGACCTCGTTGCCGCGCTGCGGCAGCACGCGTCGTCGTACCGCTGGGTCGCGGCGGCCGTGGGCGCCAACAGCGCGGCCGGGGTGCAGCTCGCCACCGGCGAGCCGGTCATGGCGATCGGCGGGTTCAACGGCTCCGACCCGACGCCGACGCTCGCGCAGTTCCAGGCGCTGGTGCGGGCGGGCGAGGTGCACTACTTCCTGGCGAGCGGCGGCCCCGGTGGCGGCCCGGGCGGCGGGCCGGGCGGCCCAGGTGCCTCCGGCACGTCACGCGCGATAACGGCGTGGGTGCAGAGCACGTTCCCGAGCACGTCGATTGGAGGGGTGACGGTGTATGACCTCACAGCAAACGTTCAGGCGCAACGATGACGCTGGGCGGATGACAGCGGCAGCGCCCGAAGCCCGGTTGCTCGTCGTCGACGACGAGCCCAACATCGTCGACCTGCTCGCGACCAGCCTGCGCTTTGCCGGCTTCGAGGTCGCGACCGCGCGCAACGGCTCCGAGGCGTTGCGGCTGGCTCCGGAGTTCCGACC
>JAVEEI010000065.1 GCA_030840525.1 Frankiaceae bacterium | reverse complement strand
TCGGCACCTGCGCCCGGCGCAGCGCGCGCTCGAAGGCACGGGCGATGTCGCGGTGGCTGGTGAAGCGCAGCCGCCCGCGCTTGGTGTAGCGCAGCCGGAGCTTCTGTACCGCGGGGGGCGGTGGGGGCCCCTCCGGCTGCCTGCCCATCTGACCCTCCTACGAGCCGGGCTTGTGCCGCCAGCGCGGTCTCTATGTCGCGCTGACGGCGATGATCTTGGTGGGTGGGGTGGGGCTAGCGGGTCAGACGGGTGAGAGCGGGAGCAGCGGGCGGCCGGTGGGGCCGATCTGGATCTCGGTGCCCATCGTGGGGCACACGCCGCAGTCGTAGCAGGGGGTCCAGCGGCAGTCCTCGACCTCGACCTCGCGGACGGCGTCCTGCCAGTCCTCCCACATCCAGTCCTTGTCCAGCCCCGCGTCGAGGTGGTCCCACGGCAGCACCTCGGCGAGCTCGCGCTCGCGGGTCGTGTACCAGTCGAGCGAGACCGGGGCCCCGTCGAACTCGGCCTCGCACGCCGCGGCCCACCGCTCGAACGAGAAGTGCTCGCTCCACCCGTCGAACCGGCCGCCGTCCGCCCACACCCGGCGGATGACTCCAGCCACCCGACGGTCGCCGCGCGAGAGCAGGCCTTCGACGATCGAGGGCCGGCCGTCGTGGTAGCGCAGGCCGATCGAGCGGCCGTAGTCGCGGTCGGCCATCACCGTCGCCTTGAGCGCCCGCAGCCGCCGGTCGACGGTCTCGTGGTCGAGCTGCGCGGCCCACTGGAACGGCGTATGCGGCTTGGGCACGAACGCGCCGATGGAGATCGTGCAGCGGATGTCCTTGCGCCCCGCCGCCTCGCGGCCGGTCTGGATCACCCGGCGGGCCATCTGCGCGATCTGCAGGACGTCGTCGTCGGTCTCCGTCGGCAGACCGCACATGAAGTAGAGCTTCACCTGCCGCCAGCCGTTGCCGTAGGCGGTCGTGATCGTGCGGATCAGGTCGTCCTCGGTGACCATCTTGTTGATCACCTTGCGCATCCGCTCGCTGCCGCCCTCGGGCGCGAACGTCAAGCCGGTACGGCGGCCGTTGCGGGACAGCTCGTTGGCCAGCGTCACGTTGAACGCGTCGACCCGGGTCGACGGCAGCGACAGCGACACCTGCTCGCCGTCGTACCGGTCGGCGAGCCCCTTCGCGATCTCGCCGATCTCGCTGTGGTCGGCGCTCGACAACGACAAGAGGCCGACCTCTTCGAAGCCGGTCGCCGCGATACCGCGCTGCACCATCTCGCCGACGGTCGTGATCGAGCGCTCGCGCACCGGCCGGGTGATCATGCCGGCCTGGCAGAACCGGCAGCCACGCGTGCAGCCGCGGAAGATCTCGACGCTGTAGCGCTCGTGCACCGTTTCGGCCAGCGGTACCAACGGTTTCTTCGGGTACGGCCACGCGTCGAGATCCATGACCGTGTGCTTCGCGACCCGCCACGGCACTCCGGGCCGGTTCGGCGCGACCCGGCGGATCCGGCCGTCGGGCAGGTAGTCGACGTCATAGAACGACGGCACGTACACGACGCCGTCGCGGGCGAGCCGGAGCAGCAGCCCGTCGCGGCCGTCGGGTCGGCCCTCGGCCTTCCACGCGCGGACGATGTCGGTGACCCGCAGCGCGGCCTCTTCGCCGTCGCCGAGCACCGCGGCGTCGATGAACTCGGCGATCGGCTCCGGGTTGAACGCGGCGTGACCGCCGGCGATCACCAGCGGGTCGTCGTCGCCACGGTCGGCCGCCGACAGCGGGATGCCGGCGAGGTCGAGCGCGGTCAGCAGGTTGGTGTAGCCGAGCTCGGTCGCGAAGCTGATCCCGAACAGGTCGAACGCGCGGACCGGCCGGTGCGCGTCGACGGTGAACTGCGGGATGCCGTGCGCGCGCATGACGGCTTCCATATCGGGCCACACGCTGTAGGTCCGCTCAGCCAGCGTGCCGTCGCGCTCGTTCAGCACTTCGTACAGGATCTGCACGCCCTGGTTGGGCAGCCCCACCTCGTACGCGTCGGGGTACATCAGCACCCAGCGGACGTCGGCCGTGTCCCAGTCCTTGACCGCCGCGTGCAGCTCGCCGCCGACGTACTGGATCGGCTTGGAGACGCCGGGCAGCAGCGGCTCCAGGCGGGCGAACAGCGACTCGACGGGCACGGTTGTCCAGGCTACGCGCGCTCAGGTGCGGGAGCGCATGTACACGTTCTGCAACAGCCCCACGCCGAGCATGTTCGCGAACATCGACGAGCCGCCGTAACTCACAAAGGGCAGCGGCAGGCCGGTTACCGGCATGATGCCGACGGTCATCCCGATGTTCTCGAATGCCTGGAACCCGAACCAGCACACCACCCCGACCGCGACGAGCGTGCCGAACGCGTCGCCGGCCCGGGACGCGATCGACAGGCCGCGCCACAGCACGACGCCGACGAGTACGACGATCAGCCCGGCGCCGACGAGCCCGAGCTCCTCCCCCGCGACGGTGAAGACGAAGTCGGTCTGCTGCTCCGGCACGAAGTGACCGTTGGTCTGCGTGCCGTGGAACAGCCCTTCGCCGAACCAGCCGCCGGAGCCGATCGCGATCCGCGCCTGGTGGGTGTTGTAGCCGAAGCCCTGCGCGTCCTTCGTCGGGTTCGTGAACGAGGTGAGCCGGTCGATCTGGTACTGCTTCAGCAGGTGCAGGTGCGTGATGACCAGCGCGCCGACGACCGCGACGAGCAGCATCCCGACGACCCATCGCGACGAGACACCGCTCATCGAGATGACGCCGAAGATGACGAACGCGAGCACCATGATCGTGCCGACGTCGGGCTGCGCGAGGATCAGCAGGACGGGGAGCGCGCACATGCCGAGCGTGAGCCACACGTCGCGGCCCTCCGGCCCCTCCTGCGTGGAGTCGCGCTGCTCGCCGAGCAGCATCGCCATCAAGACGATGTTCGCGATCTTCGCGAACTCGGACGGCTGCACCTCGAACCCGGCGGCCAGCGGGATCCACGAGTGCGACCCGTTGATGGTCGCGCCGACGTGCGGTACGAGGACGGCCACGAGGCCGGCGAGCGACGCGGCGTACACGACCGGCGCGTACGCGCGGATCGTGCGGTAGTCGACGAGGGCGGCCAGCGCGGCGAGCGACAGGCCGATGCCGATGTTGAGGATGTCCTTCTTCAGGAACGCGTTCGGGTCGAGGCCGTGCGCGACCTGGTTGGGCTTCGTCGCGCCCCAGACGAGCAGCGCGCCGAGGGTGCACAGCCCGCCGATCGCAAGGACGAGGAACCAGTCGAGCCGGCGCAGCGGCGACTCGCGGTCGAGCGCGCGCTCGCGCAAGGACTCGCGCCGCCGCAACGAGACCGGCGACGTCCGCGGCGTACTCCAGTCGGTCACGCGTCTTCCCGCCGTACGGCGAGACCCGGCGGCCCGAACAGGTCGCCCAGCGCGTGCGTCGAGGACGGCGACGGGGCCGGCGAGGCGGACGGCGAAGCCCCGGTGAGTACGGCGATCCGCGGCAGCCCGGCCGGCGGCTCGCCCGTCGGGAACGCCGCGGGGTGGCGCTCGAGGCCGAACACCGAGTCCCACACCTCGCGGACGCTCGGCGCGGCGACGACGCCGCCCTGGCCGCCGCGGTCGACCATGATGACGGTCACGAAACGCGGCTTCGGGTCCGAGGCCAGCCCCGCGAACGACGCGAACCACGCGGTCGCGTACCCGTGCTGCTGGTCGACCTCGGCGGTTCCGGTCTTGCCGCCGACCCGCACCTGCGCCATCGGGAAGCCCTTGAACGCGTCTTGTGCGGTGCCCTTCAGCGGCACGTCGTACATCGCGTTGCGGATGTAGTCGAGCGCGCCGGGCGAGACCGGCAGGTGGCCGCGGACGGGTGCCGGCACGTTGCGGACGAGGGTGCCGTCGGGCGCGACGATCGCCTTGACCAGCCGCGGCTCGAACACGGTGCCGCCGTTGGCGAGCGCGGCGTACGCGACCGCCATCTGTAGCGGCGACGCGAGGACCGAGCCCTGGCCGATGTCCTCGTTGAGCTGGTCACCGGGGTTGAACCGCCAGCCGTCGGTGCAGTTCTCCTGGTCGATGAGTTGCAGGTAGCTGCCCTTCGGCCGTTTCTTCGCGCCCGCGCACCAGTCCTTCTTCAGCTGCTCCCAGCGCAGCTTCTGGTTGTTGCGGTCGGCGATGTGCCCGCTCGACGCACCGGGCAGGTCGACCAGCGCCGGTACGCCGAGGCCGAACGCGCGCGCGACCCGCTGCACGCCCTCGACCGGTCGCTTGCGGTCGCCGACCAGCCGGTTGTCGCGGATCCAGTCCTGGTTGGCCAAGCCGTAGTAGACGGTGTCGCAGGACTTCACGATCGTCGTGTGCAGGTCGATGTAGCCGAGCGACTCGCTTTCGAAGTTGTGGAAGTCGCGGCCGCCGACCTTGACCGACGAGCTGCAGTCGTACGAGCCGGACAGCGACGCGATCCCGTCGGTGACGAGGCCCGACGTGGAGATGAGCTTGAACGTCGAGCCGGGCGGATACGCGCTGGCATAAGCCTTGTCCAGCAACGGCGTACCGGGTGCGCGCTGGAGCGCTTGGTAGTCGTGCTCGCTGATCCCGCCGACGAAGACGTTCGGGTCGTACGACGGGTACGACGCCATCGCGACGACGTGCCCGGACTGCGCGTCGAGGACGACGCCGGCGGCGAAGTCGGCCGGCCCGCCGCCCTTCTTGACCGCGGTGTGCCGGGCGCGGGCGACGGCGTCGGCGAGCGACTTCTCCAGCGCGGCCTGCACGCCGGCGTCGAGGCTGGTGACGACCTCGTCGCCGGGCTGCGGCGTGGTCCGCGACAGCGTGCTGGTCACCGCGCCGAGGTGGTCGACCGCGACCTGAGTCACGCCGGGCTGGCCGCGCAGAAACGCGTCGTACTGCTGCTCGAGACCGGACCGCCCGACGAGGTCGCTGCGGCGCGCGTCCTGCTGCGTCTTCGGCAGCCGCTTGAGCTCGTCGAGGGTGATCGGCGCGAGGTAGCCGAGGACCTGGCTGGCGAGCGCGCCGCCGGGCTTCGTGTAGTCGCGGACCGCGCCGAGCTCGGCGCTGACGCCGGGGAAGTCTTCCTTGCGCTCGAGGATCTGCAAGGCGAGCCGGGTCGACGTGACGTCGTCCTTGAGCTGGCTGACGGGGATCGGCTCGTACGGCGACCCGTTCCAGCAGCCGTGCGGCGCGCCGGGGCCGCAGAGCTGGATCTTCGCCTTGAGCGACGAGTAGTGGACACCGAGCAGCTTCGCCAGCCGGTCGAGCACGGCCTGGCCGCCGTCCTTCTGCCGGAGCAGCGCGACCCGGTCGACCGACACGACCAGCGCGGTGCGGTTGGTCGCCCAGCGGCGGCCGCGGTCGTCGACGATCTCGCCGCGCGGCGCGGCGGCGACGATGTCGCGGACCTGGTTGTCGGCGGCCGCCTGCTGGTACTGCGGGCCGGCCAGCACCTGGAGGTACCAGAGCCGGCCGAGCAGGGTCGCGAGCAGCGAGATCACCAGCACCCGCAACACGACGAGGCGCAGCCGTGATCTGTCGCTCACGGGCTCGGACTCCAGACCAGTAGCGGGCTCAGTAGGTGGTGACCGGCTCCGCGCGCCGGGCCGCGCCGGACACGAGCGGCACGATGAACGGTGCCAGGATCACATCGTAGAGAATCGTCGCGGCCAGCGAGTGGGCGACGCTGCTCGCGTCGACCCGCGGATCGCCCAGCAGCGCGCCGACACCGGCGAAGAGCAGCACGACGGCCGCGCTCGCTCCCGCGACCACGGCGACCGTCGTCACGACCGAGCGCTCCTCGACGTCTTCGAGCAGCCCGGCCGCGTAGCCGACAAGCGCGTACGCCATCGCCAGCCGGCCGAGCGCATGGTCGGCCGGCGGCATGACGTCGGCAGTGAGCCCCGCGGCGAAGCCGACCACCGTGCCCCAGGTCGGCCCGGCGACGAGAGCGAGCGCGACGACGCAGAGCAGCACGAGATCGGGCTGGCCGACCGGCAGGTCGAGCGGGTTGACGACGCCGACCTGGAGCAGCAACGCCGTGACCACCACGACGGCGGCGAGCACACAGCGGCGCACGTCAGTGCGTCCTCGACGGCGACGGCGACGTCGGCGAGGTTGACGGTGGTGGCGTTGACGGGGGCGGCGTACTGGGTGGCGGGGAGGACGGCGTCGGGGTCGGCGGCAGCAGCGAGTCGCGCTTGATCGTGCGCGGGGCGCTGACGACCACGCCGACGACGTCGAGCGAGTCGAACCCGACGTACGGCGCGACCTCCGCCGTACGGGTCAGCGCGCCGGGGGTCGGCACGACGCGGGTCACCCGCCCGATCGGCACCTCGGGGACGAACGGCTTCTGCCCGATGTCGCCGAACGTGACCAGCCGGGACCCGACCTTGATCGTGCCCTGGCTGTCGAGCAGGGTGAACGTCATCGGGCCGCGGCCGCCGCCGTCGACGTGGCCGATGAGCTGCGACCCTTCCAGCCGGGCGCCGGCGCTGAACTGCACGTCGTTGGCGAGCAGCACGGTCGACGTCGCCGGCCCGACCGACAGCGTCTTGCCGACGAGGCCGTCGCCGTCGATGACGGTCATGTTCGCGGTGATGCCGTCGCGGCTGCCGACGTCGATCGTCGCCGTCGACTCGAAGTCGAGCGACCCGCCGACCGCGCTGACGTGCGCGGCGACGATCCGGAACTGCGCGAGCTGGTCGAGGTGCAGCAGCTTCTCCTCGTCGGCGAGGCGGGCGCGCTCCGCGTCGGTGAGCCGTAGCTGGCTGCGCAGCTGCGAGACTTCCTTGCGCAGCTTGGCGTTGTCGGACTTGTAGCTCGACAGGTGGCCGAGGCCGGAGAAGAACGAGCCGATCGGGCGGGCGACGTCGCCGACGGCGTTCTCGACCGGGCCGAACACCGCGTTCGCGATGCGCCGTAACGGGCCGCCGCTGCCGGAGCGGTAGTCGAGCGTGATCAGCGTGAACGCGGTGAGGAGGAGCACCGCGAGTACGACGCGGGCCCGCCCCGAGTCGCGCATGCTGCGCTAGCGTCCCGCGCCGCTCAGTGGCGCGGCTCGGAGATGAGGACCTGCTGCAGGGCCTCGAACTCCTCGACACACTTGCCGGCGCCCATGGCGACGGAGTTGAGCGGGTTGTCGGTGATGTGGATCGGCATGCCGGTCTCGTGCTTCAACCGCTCGTCGAGGCCGCGCAGCATCGCGCCGCCGCCGGTCAGGACGATGCCGCGGTCCATCACGTCGCCGGACAGCTCGGGCGGGGTCTTGTCGAGCGTCGTCTTGACCGCGTCGACGATCGCGTTGACCGGCTCCTCGATCGCCTTGCGGATCTCCTCGCTGCTCACGACGATCGTCTTCGGCAGCCCGGTGACGAGGTCGCGGCCGCGGATCTCGGCGTGCGGCTCGTCCGGCGCGGGGAACGCCGAGCCGATCGCCATCTTGATCTCCTCGGCGGTCCGCTCGCCGAGCATCAAGCTGTATTCCTTCTTCACGTACTGGATGATCGCGTTGTCGAGCTCGTCGCCGCCGACGCGGATCGACTGGCTGGTGACGATGCCGCCGAGCGAGATGACGGCGACCTCGGTGGTGCCGCCGCCGATGTCGACGACCATGTTGCCGGTCGGCTCGTGCACCGGCAGGCCGGCACCGATCGCGGCGGCCATCGGCTCTTCGATGATGTAGACCTTGCGCGCGCCGGCCTGGTAGCCGGCGTCCTTGACCGCGCGCTGCTCGACGCCGGTGATGCCGGACGGTACGCAGACGACGATGCGCGGCTTGGCGAAGTGACGGCGGCGGTGCACCTTCTGGATGAAGTAGCGCAGCATCCGCTCGGTCGTCTCGAAGTCGGCGATGACGCCGTCCTTCAGCGGGCGGATCGCGACGATGTTGCCCGGCGTACGGCCGATCATCCGCTTGGCTTCGGTGCCCACGGCGAGGATGCCGGCGGTGTTGGTGTTGATCGCGACGACGCTCGGCTCGTTGAGCACGATGCCCTTGCCGCGGACGTAGACGAGAGTGTTGGCGGTGCCGAGATCCACGGCCATGTCCCGGCCGAGGAACGCGAGGTTGTTCGCCATGAGCAGGGGGAAGCCTTCCGAGCGAGAGCAGCAGCAGCCTCAGATGCTAGCCGCCCCAATGCTTTCCGCCGAATCCAACGCACCCGCGAAGATCATCGCCGCCAGCGCGAGATAGAGGTCGCGCTGGCGGCGCAACCCCGGGGCTAGCCGAGGTGCGGGAAGAACAGCGCGACCTCGCGCGCCGCGGACTCCGCCGAGTCGGAGCCGTGGACGAGGTTCTCGCCGATCTCGAGCGCGAAGTCGCCGCGGATCGAGCCCGGCGCCGACTTGACCGGGTCGGTCACGCCCATCAGCGCGCGGACCGCCTCGTGCGCCCGCGGGCCCTCGGCGACGAGCGCGACCAGCGGCCCGCCGGTGATGAAGTCGACGAGGTCGCCGAAGAACGGCTTGCCGTCGTGCTCGGCGTAGTGCGCCTCGGCCGTCGCGCGGTCGAGAGTGCGCAGCTCGAGGGCGGCGATGCGCAGGCCCTTGCGCTCGATCCGCGAGACGATCTCGCCGATCAGGCCGCGGCGGACGGCGTCGGGCTTGGCGAGGACGAGAGTTCGCTCGGACACGAGCGAGGAGTCTACGGTCCGGCGGCGAGCCGGGCCGGTGCTCGGCCTCCGCCGGTGAGCCCGCGGCGAAGGCCGAGCGCGCGAGAGGCCGGTCGCCGGCCTGGGTGTTTTGTCCATCTATGTCCGAGTCACGCGGCGGCGAAACCTCCGCGACGCGCGTCCCGCTAGGGCACCCGCCACAGCCGGAGGTAGTAGACCCAGATCGCCGCGAACACCGCCGCCACGACGTACATCGGCCAGGCGACCACGCCGGTCGCGATCGCGGGGACCTGTACGGCGGTCCCGGCCGCCCGCCCCCACGGCCGGCGCAGCAGGGCCGCGACGACGACGAGCAGGACGCCGACGCCGACGACGTACCCGATGCCGGCCGCGGAGACGTGCCCGCGGTCGAGCGTCGCGATCCCGGGCGCGGACAGCCACATGACCAGGGCCTCCATCGCCAGGCCCGCGGCGCCGACCGCGACCAGCCCGCGCGATGCCGGCGGTGTCTCGGTCATCGGGCCGTACCGCGGAGCAGCCGGCGGGCCTCGCCGACGGTCACGATCGAGCCGGTCACGAGCACTCCCCCGCCCCCGAGCGGCCCGGCCTCGGCGAGCGCGAGCGCCCGCTCGATGGCGTCGTCGAGGCGGGCCGCGGCGACCACCCGGTCGTCGCCGAAGACCTCGGCCGCCACCTCGGCCAGCGCGTCGACGGGCAGCGCCCGCGGCGAGGTACTGGCCGTGACGACGACCGCGTCGACCACGGGCTCGAGCTCGCCCAGCAGGCCGGCCGCGTCTTTGTCGTCGAGGACGGCGACCACCGCGACCAGCCGCTCGAAGTCGAACTCCTCCTCGATCGCCGCGGCCAGCGCGGCCGCGCCTGCCGGGTTGTGCGCCCCGTCGAGCAGCACCGTCGGGCCGCGGCGGACGACCTCCAGCCGCCCGGGCGAGGTCACCTGCGCGAACCCTTCGCGGACGACGTCGATGTCGAGCCGGCCCCGCTCGCCGGTGCCGGCGCCGAAGAACGCCTCGACGGCGGCCAGCGCGGTCGACGCGTTGCCGGCCTGGTGCGCGCCGTGCAGCGGCAGCACGATCCCGTCGTACGTCCCGCCGAGCCCTTCGAGCTCGAGCAGCTGGCCGCCGACCGCGAGCGTCCGCTGCCGGACGCCGAAGTCGACACCCTGCCAGCGCAGCGTCGCACCGACCTCGGCCGCGCGCGCCCGCAACGGCGCGACCGCGGCCTCGGGCTGGACCGCGACCACCGCGGTCGCGCCGGCGTGGATGATGCCGGCCTTCTCCGCCGCGATCGCCTCGATCGTGTCGCCGAGGATGCCGACGTGGTCGAGCCCGACCGGCGTCACGACCGCGACCGGCGCGTTCACGACGTTCGTCGCGTCCCACCGGCCACCGAGCCCGACCTCGACCACCGCGATCTCGATCGGCGCGTCCGCGAACGCCGCGAACGCCATCGCGGTCAGCATCTCGAAGTACGTCACCCGGTCGGGGTGGCGCGAGTCGACCAGCTCGGCGTACGGCGCGACGTCGTCGTACGTCTCGGTGAACCGGTCGGGATCGATCGGTACGCCGTCGAACGCGATGCGCTCGGTGACCGACTCGAGGTCGGGCGAGGTGTAGCGACCGGTGCGGATGCCGAACGCCTGGAGCAGCGCGTCGATCATGCGCGCGGTCGTCGTCTTGCCGTTGGTCCCGGTGATGTGGATCGACGGGTAGGAGCGCTGCGGGCTGCCGAGCAGGTCGAGCAGATCGGTGATCCGGTCGAGGTCCGGCACCATCCGGGTCGGGAACCGGGTCCGCAGCGCCTGCTCCACCCGGGCCTCGATCACGGGAAAGAGGTTACGGGTGTCAATACGATGGCGGGCATGACCGAACCCACGCGCGTGCCCGAGAAACCGTCGCTCGACGGCCTCGAGGAGCGGTGGGTCTCGGTATGGGAGGACACCGGCACCTACCGGTTCGACCGGACGAAGACGCGGGACGAGATCTACGCGATCGACACGCCGCCGCCGACGGTGAGCGGGTCGCTGCATGTCGGGCACGTGTTCTCCTACACGCACACCGACCTCGTCGCGCGCTACCGGCGCATGCGCGGCCGCGAGGTGTTCTACCCGATGGGCTGGGACGACAACGGCCTGCCGACCGAGCGCCGGGTGCAGAACTACTTCGGCGTGCGCTGCGACCCGTCGCTGCCCTACGACCCGGCGTTTTCGCCGGCGTCGGAAGGCGGTACGGCGAAGGAGCAGGTGCCGATCTCGCGGCGCAACTTCATCGAGCTGTGCGAGCGGCTGACCGAGGAGGACGAGCAGGCGTTCGAGACGCTCTGGCGGCGGCTCGGCCTGTCGGTCGACTGGTCGCACCACTACCAGACGATCGACGCGCGGGCCCGCGCCGTGTCGCAGCGCGCGTTCCTGCGCAACCTCGCCCGCGGCGAGGCCTACCAGGCCGAGGCGCCGTCGCTCTGGGACGTCACGTTCCGCACCGCGGTCGCGCAGGCCGAGCTCGAAGACCGCGAGCGGCCCGGCGCCTACCACGCGATCGCCTTCGCGCGGTCCGACGGCGGTGACGTCGTCATCGAGACGACGCGGCCGGAGCTGCTGCCCGCGTGCGTCGCCGTCGTCGCGCACCCCGACGACGAGCGCTACGCGCCGCTGTTCGGCACGACCGTGCGGGCGCCGCTGTTCGGCGTCGACGTGCCGGTGAAGGCGCACCATCTCGCCGACCCCGAGAAGGGGTCGGGCATCGCGATGATCTGCACGTTCGGCGACCTCACCGACGTGACGTGGTGGCGCGAGCTACAGCTCGACACCCGCGCGATCCTCGGCCGCGACGGCCGGCTGCTGCCGGACCCGCCGAGCGACGTCGACCCGTCGGCGTACGCGCGGCTGGCCGGCAAGACCGTGCACTCCGCGCGCGAGGAAATCGTTGCGATGCTTGGCGAAACCGGCGCCCTGCGCGGTGAGCCGAAGCCGATCACGCACCCGGTCAAGTTCTTCGAGAAGGGCGACAAGCCGCTCGAGATCGTGACGACGAGGCAGTGGTACATCCGCAACGGCGGGCGCGACGGCTCGCTCCGCGAGGAGCTGCTGGCCCGCGGCCGCGAGCTGCGCTGGCACCCGCCACACATGCAGGTCCGTTACGAGAACTGGGTCGAGGGCCTGACCGGCGACTGGCTGGTCAGCCGGCAGCGGTTCTTCGGCGTCGCGATCCCGCTCTGGTACCGCGTCGGCGCGGACGGCGAGCCGTCGTACGACGACCCGATCGTCCCGGCCGAGGACGCGCTGCCGGTCGACCCTTCCAGCGACACACCGCCCGGTTACGACGAAGCGCAGCGCGGCCGGCCGGGCGGGTTCGTCGGCGACCCCGACATCATGGACACCTGGGCGACGTCGTCGCTGTCGCCGCAGATCGCCGGCGGCTGGGGATTCGACGAGGACCTGTTCGCCCGCGTGTTCCCGATGGACCTGCGCCCGCAGGGCCAGGACATCATCCGTACCTGGCTGTTCTCGACGGTCGTGCGCGCGCATCTCGAGCACGGCTCGCTGCCGTGGTCGGACGCGGCGATCAGCGGGTGGATCCTCGACCCCGACCGCAAGAAGATGTCGAAGTCGAAGGGCAACGTCGTCACGCCGATGGGGTTGCTCGAAGAGCACGGCTCCGACGCGGTGCGCTACTGGGCGGCGTCCGCCCGGCTCGGCACCGACGCGGCCTTCGACACCGGGCAGATGAAGATCGGCCGACGGCTCGCGATCAAGCTGCTCAACGCGTCGAAGTTCGCGTTCGGGCTCGGTGCCTCGGTCGCCGACCTGTCGGCGGTCACCCACCCGCTCGACCGCTCGCTCGTCGCCCGGCTCGCCGACGTCGTCGAGGCGGCGACCGCCGCGTTCGAGGACTACCAGCACACGCGCGCGCTCGAGGCGGTCGAGAGCTTCTTCTGGACGTTCTGCGACGACTACGTCGAGCTGGTCAAGGAGCGGGCGTACGGCGAGCGCGGTGACGCAGGCGCGCAGTCGGCGCGGGCGACGCTCGCGCTGACGCTGGACGTGACGCTGCGGCTGTTCGCGCCGTTCCTGCCGTTCGTGACCGAAGAGGTGTGGTCGTGGTGGCAGACCGGCTCGGTGCACCGCGCGCCGTGGCCGTCGCTCGCCGAGGTCGCGGTCGACGACGGCGACGTGCGGCTGCTGCCGGTCGTCGGCGAGGCGCTGTCGCAGGTGCGCAAGGCGAAGTCGGAGGCGAAGGTCTCGATGCGCACCGATGTGGCGCGGGCGGTGGTGCGCGGGCCGGGCGACGTGCTCGACGTGCTCGCGCTGGCGAGCGACGACCTGAAGAGCGCCGGCCGGATCGCCGAGCTCGAGCTCGCCGGCGGGTCCGACAGCGGAACCGTGACGGTCGACGTCACCCTCTAGCTGGTCAGCTCACCGCGAGCCTTGGCTCGGGGACGCGCAGCCGGCGTACGTCGGCGACCTCGCCGAGCAGGTCCTCGAGCCGCTGCAGCTGCTGGTCGAGCGCCTCGGCGTCGCCGGCCTCGAGGCAGGCGCGGATCGTGGTCGCCAGCGCCCGGGCCTCGGCGAGCTTGCGGTCGGCGCTGCGAGCCTGGATCCGCGCCGACGCGGCCCGGGCGTGCGCCCGCGCGTTCTGGATGGCGGCCGCGACGACCGGCGCGACGGACACGAAGACCAGCCGCTGTGCGTCGGTCCAGGCAGACGGCGTGGCCGAGTCGACCTGGAGTACGCCGATCGCCTTGCCGTCCGCGATCAGCGGCACCGCGAAGTAGCTGCGGACGCCGCCGCTGACCGCGGCGCGCGAGCGCGGCCGGTCGTCGTTGTCGAGGTCGGGCAGGTAGACCGGGTGCTCGGTGAGGATGACCCGGCCGGCGACGGACCCGCCGAGCGGCACCCGGTGCGCCATCACGTGGTCGGGCGCGGCGGGGTCGGCCGCGGCCATCTGGATCCAGCCTTCGTCGTCAACGAGCTGGATCGACCCGCCGCCGAAGGGCACCAGCGGTCGCAGGCAGCGGAAAGTCTCGGCCAGCACGTCGTCGAGGTCGTGCCGGGCGGTGATCCGGCGGGCAAGCGTCACCAGCAGCGGCTGAAGCGCCGCCTCGTCACGCTGCACGACCACCGGACCCCCTCCCTGCGCCGAATCGGGTCTCTGGCTCATGATTACAGGTAGTAACCGAGGCCGGTCCATAGTCCGGATTGACTAGTCCGGCCGGTATGAAGAGGGGCGGATCCGGACAAGTCGTGCGCGAGCGGACCGGCGGTCCGGGCGCGGGCGTAGTCCTCCCGGTATGGGCGGGCTCGCGGCTTAGGCCGACTTCTCCCGACGCTCGCGCTTCGCCGGCGTCTGCGCGTCGCGCGGCACGAGGGTGGGGTTGACGTGCTCCAGCACGACCTCGCCGGTGATGACGACCTTGGCGACGTCCTTGCGCGAAGGCACGTCATACATCACGGAGAGTAGGACTTCTTCCATGATCGCGCGCAGGCCGCGGGCGCCGGTGCCGCGCAGGATCGCCTGGTCGGCGATCGCCTCGAGCGCGTCGTCGCTGAACTCGAGCTCGACCGTGTCGAGCTCGAACAGCTTCTTGTATTGGCGGACCAGCGCGTTCTTCGGCTCGGTGAGGATCCGGATGAGCGCCTCGCGGTCGAGGTTGTGCACGCTGGTGATGACCGGCAGCCGGCCGATGAACTCGGGGATCATGCCGTACTTCAGGAGGTCTTCCGGCATGACGTCGCCGAACACGTCGGCGGTGTCGAGGTCGGCCTTGCCGCGCATCGTCGCGCCGAAGCCGATGCCCTTCTTGCCCACCCGCGCCTCGATCACCTTGTCGAGCCCGGCGAACGCGCCGCCGACGATGAACAGCACGTTGGTGGTGTCGATCTGGATGAACTCCTGGTGCGGGTGCTTGCGGCCGCCCTGCGGCGGCACGCTCGCCGTCGTACCTTCGAGGATCTTCAGCAGCGCCTGCTGGACGCCTTCACCGGACACGTCGCGGGTGATCGACGGGTTCTCGCTCTTGCGCGCGATCTTGTCGATCTCGTCGATATAGATGATGCCGGTCTCGGCCTTCTTGACGTCGTAGTCGGCGGCCTGGATCAGCTTGAGCAGGATGTTCTCGACGTCCTCGCCGACGTAGCCGGCCTCGGTGAGCGCGGTCGCGTCGGCGATCGCGAACGGGACGTTGAGCATCTTCGCGAGGGTCTGCGCGAGCAGCGTCTTGCCGCAGCCGGTGGGGCCGAGCAGCATGATGTTGGACTTCTGCAGCTCGACCGGGTCTTTGTCGGTCGCGCCGGCCTGCACCCGCTTGTAGTGGTTGTAGACGGCGACCGAGAGGGTCTTCTTCGCGTTGTCCTGCCCGATGACGTAGCCGTCGAGGAACTCGTAGATCTCCTTGGGCTTGGGCAGCTCGTCGAACTTGACGTCCGAGGACTCGGTGAGCTCTTCCTCGATGATCTCGTTGCAGAGGTCGATGCACTCGTCGCAGATGTACACGCCGGGGCCGGCGATGAGCTTCTTGACCTGCTTCTGGCTCTTCCCGCAGAAGGAGCACTTGAGCAGGTCGCCACCGTCACCGATGCGTGCCACTCGGTCTCCTTCGCTCGTCGGACGCTCCCGGCCCGGGCGACGTCTGCTGCGACGTCGCCGAGCGCGCGAGCACCCCACCGGCCGGCCCAGTTCCGGCGGCTAGTACGACGGTACCGCCTTCCGCCGGTTCGGGAACCCCCCTTTGCGCAGGGCACGCCCGAATTGGGCGTGTCGTGTCACCCGATCGGAGCATGGCGGCGGCTCGGGACAGGCTCGGCGGGGGTCAGCTGGCGGCGGCGGGGGTCAGCTTGCGGCTCTGGATGACCTCGTCGATGAGGCCGTACTCGACCGCCTCCTCGGCGGTGAGAATCTTGTCGCGCTCGATGTCGGTGCGGACCTGGTCGTCGGTGCGGCCGGAGTGGCGGGCCAGCAGCGTCTCCAGCAGGCTGCGCATCCGCAGGATCTCGCGGGCCTGGATCTCGATGTCGCTGCCCTGGCCGCCGCCCTCGCTGTAGGGCTGGTGGATGAGGATGCGGCTGTTGGGGAGGGCGAACCGCTTGCCGTGGGTGCCGGCGGCCAGCAGCACGGCGGCGGCCGACGCGGCCTGGCCCATGCAGACGGTCTGGATGTCGGGCCGGATGAACTGCATCGTGTCGTAGATCGCGGTCAGCGCGGTGAACGAGCCGCCGGGGCTGTTGATGTAGACGTAGATGTCGCGGTCGGGGTCCATCGACTCGAGGCAGAGCAGCTGCGCCATCACGTCGTTGGCCGACGTGTCGTCGATGGGCGCGCCGAGGAAGATGATCCGCTCCTCGAACAGCTTCGTGTAGGGCGAGAGCTCCTTGAACCCGTACGACGTCCGCTCGGTGAACGTCGGGAGCACATAGCGGCCGTACTGCTCGGTCATTTCGGTCTCCGTCTCTGTTACGGCGGTCAGGAGACCGCGCCCTCGGAGGGCACCTGGTTGGCTCGGCTGACGACGTGGTCGACGAAGCCGTAGTCCTTGGCCTCGTCGGCGGTGAACCACCGGTCGCGGTCGGAGTCCTTCTCGATCTGCTCGACGGTCTGACCGGTGTGGAAGGCGATCCGCTCCTGCAGGATCTTCTTCGTGTAGAGCATCTGCTCGGCCTGGATTGCGATGTCGCTCGCGGTGCCGCCGAGGCCGCCGGACGGCTGGTGCATCATCACCCGCGCGTGCGGGGTCGCGTAGCGCTTGCCCTGCGCGCCGGCGCACAGGAGGAACTGGCCCATGCTGGCGGCGAGGCCCATCGCGACGGTGGCGATGTCGTTCTCGACGTACTGCATCGTGTCGTAGATGGCCATGCCGGCGGAGACGCTGCCGCCGGGGCTGTTGATGTAGAGGAAGATGTCGCGCTGCGGGTCCTCGGCGGCGAGGAGCAGCAGCTGCGCGCAGATGATGTTGGCGATCGGGTCGTCGACCTGGCTGCCGAGGAAGACGATGCGCTCGCGGAGCAGGCGCTCGTAGACGGAGTCGTTGAGGTTCATGCCGCCGCCGGGGGCGCGCGACGTCTCGCCGGCGGTGGCCGGGGTCCAGATCTGCTCGCTCATGGGGACGACCCTAGCCCTGCGTGCGCCGTCGTACGACGGAGATCCGCAGGTGTTCGCTGTCGGCGTTACGCCCCGTCCGCAGTGGGGTCGGCCGGGGTGTCCCCGACGTCCTCGGCGTCTTCGGCGTCTTCGGCCTCTTCGGGCGCGCCGAACTGCTCGGTGAGCTCGTCGAGGTCGACCGGGCGGCCGGACGCGTCGGTGATGGTCGCGCTCTCGAGCAGCATCGCCAGGGCCTTGCCGCGGAGCAGCTCGCTCATCAGCGAGCCGAGGCCGCCGGAGTTGACGACCTCGTGCGCGTACTGGTCGGCGCGCATGCCGGCCTGCCGGGCGCGGCGGACGATCTGGTCGGTGAGCTCGGGCTCGGAGACGCTGAGCTCTTCCTTCCGGGCGATGGCGTCGAGCAGGAACTGGGCTTTGATGGCCTGCGCGGCGTTGGTCTCGATCTCGGTGTCGATGTCCTCGACCGTGCGGTTTTCCATGTCGGCGTACTGCTCTTTGGTCATGCCGGCCGCGGCGAGCTGCTGCTCCATCGACTGCTTGCGGTAGGCGATCTCGTCGGCGAGCACGCCTTCGGGGATCGGCAGGTCGGCGCGGTCGAGAAGCACTTCGAGGACGCGGTCGCGGGCCTGGACGCCCTGCTGCATCCGGCCGATGCGCTCGACCCGCGCCTTGAGGTCGGCGCGCAGCTCGTCGATCGTGTCGAACTCGCTCGCGGTCTGCGCGAAGTCGTCGTCGAGCTCCGGCATGTCCTTCTGCTTGACGCTGCGGACCGTGACCGTGGCCTGCGCGTTCTCGCCGCCGCGGTCGCCGGCGCGAAGCTGGGTCTCGAACTCTCTGGACTCGCCCGCGCTCAGGCCCACGATCGCGTCGTCGAGGCCGCGGACGAGCGAGTCGCTGCCGACCTCGTACGAGAGGTTGGTGGCGGAGGCGTCCTCGACCGGCTCGCCGTCGATGGTGGCGGCGAGGTCGAGGGAGACGTAGTCGCCGAGCTGGGCGGCGCGCTCGGCGGCCTTGAGGGTCGCGAACCGCTCGCGCAGCGCGTTGAGCTGCTCCTCGGCGAACTGGTCGGTCGCCTCGGCGTCGTCGACGGTGACCGGCAGGTTGGAGTAGTCGGGCAGGTCGAAGTCGGGGCGTACCTCGACCTCGGCGGTGAAGACGAGCTGGTCGCCGTCGGCGAACTGGGTGACCTCGATCTCGGGCTGGCCGAGGATGGCGACGCTGTTCTCCTGTACGGCCGCGCCGTAGAGCTTGGGCAGCGCGTCGTTGACGGCCTCTTCGAGCACGGTGGCGCGGCCGACGTACTGGTCGATCATGCGCGGCGGCACCTTGCCGGGGCGGAAGCCTTTGATCCGGACCTGCTGGCCGATCTTGCGGTAGGCCGTGTCGAGGCTGGGCTTGAGGTCGTCGAAGGGGACCTCGACGGTGAGCTTGACCCGGGTCGGGCTGAGGGTCTCGACGGCGCTCTTCATCGAACTCTTTCTCTATGAGGATCGGGCGTTCGTCATGAGGATCGGGCGTTCGTCGGGGCGGGGAGACTCGAACTCCCGATCTCCTGCTCCCAAAGCAGGCGCGCTAGCCACTACGCTACGCCCCGCGGCGTCGGTCGATTCTAGGGGCCGGGGCAGCACGCGGGCGTAGCTCAATGGCAGAGCCCCAGCCTTCCAAGCTGGCCATGCCGGTTCGATCCCGGTCGCCCGCTCCACGCTAGAAGCGCAGGTCGGCCGGGCGTTTGATGAGCCGCCCGCGTACCGAGGTATGCCCGCCGCGCCGATCGAAGCCCGTATAACTCGGCGACGGCAGCTCGGCGTGGCGTGGCCACGTTGACGGCAGACCCACGAAGTGTCGGAGGAACTGCAATCCTCGACGCGTGACACTCGCCGCGGGCTCTAGCCCCTCCACGCCGCTCTGGCTGACTGTTGTGGCCGCGGTCATCCCGCTAGCAGCGTCGGTCGTTGCGACAGTCCTTGCCACTCGTGCCTCAACCCGCGCGGCCAATGCGGAGATCGAAGCCGACCGACTGCGCGATCTGGAGCAACGGATAGACGCCCGCAAGTACGACACATACAAACCGATGATTGAGCTTCTACGCGACATCATCAGCAGCGCCACCCCCGCTGCGGGAGTACGAGCGCCATCCGAGCAGGAGACTGTCCGGCGCCTGGCAGAGTTCGGTACCTGGGTGAGCATCTACGGTTCGGACGACGCAGTCCGCGCGTTCCGGAATTTCATGCAGGGCGTCTACCACGACCCGCCACCTGAGATCACCATGCGCTTGTACTACGACTTCGTTCTAGCCGCGCGGCGTGACATGGGACACACGCGTACGGAGATCACAGCCCTCGACTTAATGGGCCAGCGTCTGAAGGATGTCTACGATCTGCGTTCCGCGTACGTCACGGGCGGCATACCGTTCGCCGACCTCGCGCGGGAGCACAATTGGACGCCGCCCTGGGAGCGGGTTCCGACCGACGGCTAACTTCCAAGGCTGCCGTGTGGTGCAGACGTGGCCGCTACGCGCGAGGCGCGCATGATCGGAGATCGTCCGGTGCGGACGTCGTTTGTGCCGGACGAAGCGCCGGCGGCCAGTGGTCAGGTCTGGAACGCATCACGCATGCTTTTCGACACGAGCACGCAAGCGTCGACTCGATTCGCCGGTTCGGCGGTGGCCGCGGCCCGTTGAATGGCTCGCGACCACCGCCGAGTGACAGTTACGCGTTGGCTTTGTAGTTCTTACAGTTCGCCATGAACGGCTTACCGAGCGGGCCCTGGAACCCCGTCGTGTAGAGCACGTTGTCCGACCAGCGAGCGGACACCGACCACTCGATCGTCGCCGAGCAGGTCGCCCAGTTCGGCTCGGAGGACACGTGGTTCCACGCGTAAATCTGCGCCCCGCCTTCATTGGCGACCGGATTGAGGATCACATTGACGAAGTCGTCTACCTCTGACGCGGTCCCCCCGCTGTCCAACGTCGCCGAGGAGAAACCTGGGTAGTCCCACACGATGTCGCTGCCGAGCGACAGCAGCTGCGTCCCGACTCCGTTCTGCACGGCGGTGTCGAACGAGCATGTGTTGAAGTTGCAGTTCCGCATGTGCGCGTAGAAGCCGTCTGTCGGGACCGACGGTTTGCAGTTCTGGGCCTGGCAGATATGTCCACCGCCGATGCTCACGACGAGAACGATGCCGTCGCAGATTTCGCCGACGAACGGAATCTCTTCGACGATGCCGCACTTGCTCGCGATGTTGAGGACTCCGAGCGCCAAGCTCGCCAGATCACAGCTTTGGCACGACGCCGCGGCGTCGTTACGCGACATCGTCGCGGTGTGACCGGTTGCAGGGAAGGTCACTGTGGCGCGATCCTGCCCGCCGGCACGGTGTGCATCGATCTTGTCGACCAGCTTCGCGGCGCCCGTGCCGCGGTCGACCACGTAGTTGTAGACCGACAGGCGGTCCACCCCGGACCTGAAGTCCGCGACGAGCCACTTGCCCGCCATCGGGAGGACCGTACGTTCGGTGAGCGGGTCGCGGTTCTCCGCCGGCAGACGCAGGTTCGGCGCCGAGGCGACATGCTGATAGGCGTTGGCGACCGACTGCCGGGCCGCGGTGCTCATTGCGGGAACCTTCGCCGACATCACCTCGTGCACCGAGGCGAGTGCCGTCGGGACTCGCTGCGCCGGGGTGGCGACGGCGGCCCCCGCCGTGCCGATCAACCCGACAACGACGATGCCCGCGACCAAGGCTCGGCTCCTGCGGGCCGGCGGCCGGCGGTGCCCGTCAGCGCGGTCACCGCATGTTGCTTCTCGCATGGAAACTCCGTCCGGAACTATCGGACGATTTGTCCGATACGTCGCACGATGTCAGCCATGCGCCAATCTCGTCTAGGGAGGTTCGGTGTCGATTGCTACCAGCCGTAAGCCTGCCGGCGCGACAAGCTCACTACCACGACGTTCGCAGCGTCGCTTCCGAGGCATAGTTGGCGCGTGCGACGTCTTCCCCGCCGAGCCGCACTCGTCGTCGCGCTGACGTCACTGACGCTGCTCTGTTCGGCGCTACCAGCTGCCGCGCACAACGGAGTGGGAGCGGCGTTCAAGGGCCGCGCCGGTCCGTACACCGTCTACGCGTACGACGGGTACACGTTGCCGGACAACGAGTTGCAGTACCGGCTCGTCCTCCTCGACACGAGCACCGGCGGGCCGGCCGATGACGTGCGCGTCAGCATCAGCGCGTCGTCGGGAGCGTTTCGCGTCACGACGACCGCGAGCGTCTATGCGAACGTCGTCTTCTACCCGCTCGCCAACCCCTACCCGGGTAACTGGCGGGTCGACGTACGTCTCGACGGAAGCCTCGGTCGCGGCGAAGTGACCTTCCCGATGCACGGTTATGCGGGCCTCGGCCCGACCAGCACGAGAGACACCACGCCGGTCGCTGTCGCACACCACGACTCGGCGCCGCTCGCGACCATTGTCGCCGCGAGCTGCGCGACCGCCGCCATCGCGGGAGCGGGCGCGTTCGCATGGCGGCGACGCCGGCTTCGCACGCAGCAGTAGCCCCCACCAATCGGCGAAAACGGCCACCGCGAAACGGAAAAGCGGTTACATTCGGGCTGCGCACCGCGACCTCTAGCCGCGACATGAGCGCGCGAAAGGGACCGGCATGCGACGAAAGCGGGGGCTTTCCGTCGTCGTACTCGTTGCGGCGGCGGCGGTGGTCGCGCCCGAGTCGCCCGCGCACGCGGACCCGCAGCAGCCGTGGGCCTTGCGCACCATCGCCGGCGGTCCCGGCCAGGGCGTAGCCACATCCCTCGCGACACGACCGCAGGCCATCGCCTTCCGCCCGACCGACCACAAGCTGCTCATACTCGGCGACAAGCTCGTCCGCTCGCTCGACCTCACCACCGGTACGGTCACCAACGTCGCCGGCACCGGTCTCGACCAGCCACTCACCGAGCAGACGCACACGCCCCCGGCTCCCGCGGTCGCCGGCCCCGCCCGGCTGGAAAGCATCGGCGAGGTCGACCACATGTTCGTGCGCCCCGACGGCTCCGCCGTCCTCTCCGGCTACGACGCGTCCAACTGGGTCACGTTCGAGCTGTCGGCGGCCAACCGCATCCGCTCCGCGCAGTGCTGCAACGAGTACCAGACGCAGGTCGTGCCGGACGGCGCCGGCGGCTACTACTACACCGACAACCTGCCGCAGATCCGCCGTCGCGCCGCCGACGGATCGGATGCGGTCGCGGTCGGCAGCCAGTACGGCAGCAGCGCCTGCCCGGTCGGACCGGCGCTCAGCACCTCCATCGACACGAACAACATCGCGCAGATGACCCTCGACGCCGACGGCAACCTCGTCTTCGCCGAGCCCGAGTGCGTCGTCCGCTACGACACCGCCACCGGCAACCTCGTCCGGCTCGCCGGCTCCGACACCGGCACCGGCAGCACCGGCGACGGCGGGCCGGCGGTGAGCGCGCATCTCGACCCGGTCCGCGGAATCGCGTACGACGCGGCCGGCGACCTGTTCATCGCCACCGGCCCAGAGGTACGCGAGGTCGACACGAACGGCACCATCACCACCGTCGCCGGCAACGGCACACCGGCCACCGGCTACTACGGCACACCCAACGGCCCGGCGCCGCGCGACCCCGCGACCATCGGCGACGGCGGACCGGCCGTCGCCGCATCGATGGACGCGACCGGTGTCGCCGTCGACGGCAACCGGCTGGCCATCATCGACCACGCGGACAACCGCGTCCGGCTCGTCAGTCCGATCGCGCCGTCCGCGACCATCAACACCGTCGCCGGCAACGGATGGATGGCCACCGATAACACCATCAACGCGGGGCCCTACGGACACTCGCTCGACGGACCCGCCCTGGACGCGCAGATCGCTCCGTTCGGCGGCGTCGCGACCGCCCCCGACGGCACGCGGTACGTCGCGACGAGGTGGAACACCATCGCCGCGCTCGGCGTCGACGGCGTCGTACGCAACTTCGCCGGCAACGGCGTACCCGGCGACAGCGCCGACGGGTCGACGGCGGCGACGTCCGCGCTGTACGCACCCGCGGACCTCGCGGTCGGCACCGACGGGACCGTGTACTTCGTCGACCACTACACCAAGATCCGCGCCGTCACCCCCGCCGGCACCCTCACCACCGTCGTCGGCGGCGGCACCAACACCGGAGACGGCGTGGCCGCCGCATCCGCGCAGATCGCCCCCGACGGCCGGATGGCCGTCGACGCCCAGGGCCGAGTCTTCTGGCCCGAGTACTACGACGGCGACACCCTTGACCCGCGCATCCGGATGTGGAGCCCGTCCAACGGTCTCGTCACGACGGTCGCGGGCGGCGGCAACTCCACGTCGGACGGGCTCGCCCTCTCCGCTCAACTGTCCAACCCACTCGGGCTCGCGCTGACACCCGACGGACGGCTGCTGTTCGGCGACGCCGAGCGGCTGCGTGCCGTCGTCGGGGCCGGCACCCCGAGCGCGGTCGTCTCCACCATCGCCGGCGTCGCCGGCAGCACCACCTGTACCGCGCCACCCGGGGGCAGCGGGTCGGTCGCGGCGCAGTCCGTACTCAGCGAGGTCTACGACGTCGTCGCGTCCCCCGGCGGCGATATCTACTTCGTCGACGGCGGCGCCCTCGAGCGCATCGACGCGCAAGGACAGCTCACCCTCGTCGCCGGCCAACGCTGCTACGGACACCCGGCGCCGTTCGACGCCGTCGGCAACGACCGCGCCGCGTTCTACGGCATCCCGTCGACCGGCCTCGACACCGACGGCGAACCGCTCGTCGTCGACCACGTCGCGGCGCGCATCTACCGCGCGACGCCGGACCACGTCCTGCCGGCACCGGTCATCGGCACCGTCAGTACGTCGTCCACGCAGCTTCAGGTGGCGTGGTGGGCGCCGACCGTTCCCGCCGACTCCTCCGGCGTTCGCACGTACACCGTCGATGCCGAGCCCGGCCATCACGTGGCCGTCGTCTACGCCACGACGACGCAGGTGGTGCTGCGCGGTCTCACCAACGGCGTCACTTACTCAGTGAGCGTCACCGCGCAGAACACCGCCGGAGACAGCGCACCTTCGTCGTCGGTGCAGGCGACCCCCGGCGCCGACCCGCCGAGCGCACCGCGCCAGCTCTGGGTCGCGCCGCTCGCCGGTGCCCTCGTCGTACATTTCCAGCCACCGCTGCACGACGGCGGCAGCGCGGTCACGTCGTACGTCGCCACGGCGATGCCGGGGAACGTCAGCGTGACGGTCGGCGCCGGTGCCGAGTCGGCGACGATTCGCGGGCTCGCGCATACGGCGTACACCGTGACGGTCCGCGCGACCAACGCCGCCGGGCCCGGCGCGGCCGCCGCGACGAGCGGTACGCCGTACCTCTCGCCGGCTCTCGCGCACGGCATCGCGACGAGCCCGCGGACGCACGTCGTGCTGTCGCGTACGGCGGGAGTCCGCGACGTCGACACCGCCGACTTCGCGCTGACCGATGCGAAGGGGCACCGGCTCGCCGTCGTCGTGCAGTGCCTCTCGGGATCGGGTGTGGTGGTCTCCTGCGACCAGCAGGTCGCCGTGCGCATCGTCGTAACGCCGTCGGCAAAGCTCTCACCCGGCGCGCGCTACTCGCTCACGGTGAACCCCACCGGCGACGCCTACCCGATCACCGACGTCGCCGACAACGCCGTACCCCGGTTCGGCTTCGCGTTCGTCGCGGGGAGCGCCGGATGACGCGCACCGCACGCCTCCTCGCCGCCGCCGCCGTCGTCGCAAGCGGCGCGCTGACGCCGCTTCTGACGGTGCCGGCGAGCCCGGCCGCGGCGACGTCACCCGCGCCCGGCACGTTCCACCCGGTCGCCCGCGCGGTCCTCGCCGACACCCGAACCGGGCTCGACACCGACCAGCGCGCGATGGCCGCGAACGAGTCGCGCCGGTTCGTGGTCGCCGGCCAGGCCGGCATCCCGACCGACAGCGTGGCGGCGGTACTCGTGCAGGTCGTCGCCGAACGTCCGGCGCACGCGACGACGCTGCAGGTCTGGGACGACGCGCACCGGCCGCACGTCGCGGCGATGCCGGCGCCGGCCGCCCGCGTGACGATGACCACGGTGCCGGTCGGCCTCACCCGCGGCGCGATCGCGGTGACCAACGGCGCGACCGCGACGCACATCCAGCTCGTCGTCGAAGGCTGGTGGTCGACGCCGGACGGGCCGCCGGGCATGCAGCTCCGACCGGTGCTGCCGCGGCTCGTCTTCGACCAGACCGTGAAGGCCGGCTCGCCGGTCTCGCTCGACGTGTACCGGACGCACCTCGTCCCGTCCACGAGCACGCTCCTCGTCACCTTGACCGCGACGGCGGCGACGTCGTCGGGGACGGTCACGCTGGGGCCGAGCAACGGCCCGCCGAGCGGGTACCCGGCCGACGTCGCGGTCGATCCGGGCACGACCGCGACCCAGACCTCGGCGGTGCAGGTCGGTCCTACGTACGAGGCCATCACGATCGGTACGACGGCGGCCTCGGTGCGGGTGCGGCTCTGGATCACCGGCAGCGGCGGCTTCCCGAGCAGCGCCCCGGACGCCGCGCTCGCCGTGCATCCGGTCCGCGTGTTCGACACGCTGAACGCGACCTCGACGACACCCACGCCGGTCGCGACCGGCGCGCCGCGGGTGTTCCGGCTCGGCGGGATGTTCGGCGTACCCGACGACCACGTCGGCGCCGCGGTCGTCGCCGTCACCGTCTACGCGCGCTCCGCGCAGGCCGCCGTGACGGTCGCGCCGACGGACGCCGTCGACACCGACGACTCCCCCGTGGTCGCGCTCACCGGCTACCCCGTGCAGACGACGCGGCTGGTCCGGCTGGGTACGGCGGGCCGGCTCACGGTCGCCGCCACCGGCAGCGCGGACGTCGAGATCGACGTCCTCGGCTGGGTGACCGCCAACTCGATGCTCGTGCCGAGCATCCAGGAGAACCCGCCGAACCCGCCCGGCATGGACATCTCGCCGTCAGGCCTGCTCGACCCGGTCATCGCGCCCGATGGTGAGACGGCGTACGCCGCCGACATCGGCGCGCCCGTGCTGCGCCGCTTCGACCTGCGCTACGGGATCGAGCTGACGCCCATCGCGCTGACCGCGCCGGCGACCGGCATCGACCTGCTCCCCGGCGGCAGCGCCGTACTCGCGGTCGAGCCTGCACCGCTGACGGCGGTGCGGCCCGGCGACTACCAGACCTCGGTGCGGGTCGAGCACGTCGACCTCGCGACCGGGGCGCTGTCGACGGTGCCTACCCCCTCGCGGCTCAACGCCGTCGACGTCGTACGGATGTCGGACGGGACGATGCTGTACGCGCCACCGGGCGGCCGCATCGCGTCCGACGCCGCCCGCACCGTGGCCTGGATGAACAGCGGCGGATACACCGCGGGGGGACGCTGGGACGTCACCGACCGGACCTGGCTCTACGGCGACATCGGCCTCGCGTCCGTCAACGACGACGCGACCGTGGTCGCGGACGGCGCCTCCGTCATGGAGGCGCCCGCGGACGGACCGCTGCGGTCGACTCCCGTGCCCGGTGGACAGCCGTGCAACGTGCTCTTGCTCTCCGCCGACGGGGCGACCGCCTACTGCGAACAGGGCGGCGACCTCATCGGGATCGACGTCGCATCGGCGACCGAGACGTCGCGGGCACCGATGCCCGACGCGCCGTCCGGTCCGTACTACCCGCTGTCCGGCGCCGGCGCGGTGTCGCCCGACGGGCACACGGTCGTCGTCACGACCGACCACGGCCTCACGGTGACCGACGTCGGGTAGCGGCTCCGGCGGCGGCGCGCGTCCTAGACGTCGAAGCGGCCGCGGACGCTGGCCCGGCTGAGGAAACGCAACGTGAGCGCGGACAGTGCCAGCTCGAGCAACGCGCCGCCCGCAAACCCGGCGCGCAGCCACGTGCCGCCGGCCGAGACCGCAAGCACGACGAGCACGGTGCAGGCACACATCGCCCACACGACGGTGATGGCGACGCCGTACGCGCGCATCCCGCTGATCATCTGCCACCACGGCGAGAGTTGACGTTGGTTGCCTGCCATACGGCAATTGTCCCCAACCGTGGTCGGCGTGACACCGCGACCCCGCGCTGCGTGACCGCCGGCCGCCTCGGTCGTTGTGCTGCCAGAGACGCCAACGCTCGCGGAGGTGAGCCAGATGAGTTGCTCACATATGCCGGCTTGTCCGGACCGGGACGACCGGGACGCCGTCGCCGCGGCCATCGTCGCGGACCACTGCGAGCAGGGCTGGTACCAGCTCTGCAACGGCCTGATCCTGTTCGACGACGGCGGCTGCCTTCCGGCGACCGCACACGCCGCGTAAGCCCGCAAGCGACGACGCGCTCGACCTAAGGCAGCAGGTACGGCGCGGCGAAGTACGCCGCGGCGCGGTCGCGCAAGTACCCGCCGTCGTCGTCCGGCACCGTCGAGACGCGGGACGTGCACACCGACGTGTGCGAGTGCGAGCCCCTCGTCGTACACGTCGGCGACCCGTTGGTCACCCCGTCGTTCTGCAGGTCGAGGGTCGCGCTGCTGCCGGCCGTGCCGTTGCCGAAGATCACGCCGACGAGACCGGCCGCCGCCAGCTCCGGGATGTGGTCGAAGAAGTACTGCACCCGGTTGTCCTGGTAGTGGCCGGTCGTGTCGTTCTCGGTGAGGTAGACCGTGTTGCCTTCCGGCACCTGCCAGACGATCGCCTTCAGCCCGGTGTCGCTCGTGATCCGGTGGATGTAGGCCTCCCACCGGGCGAAGTTGGGCACGTCGATGTTCTCGCTGTCCCACCAGTAGCCCGGGTTGCCGCCACGCAGCTCGACGTACGCCGCGTCGTGGTCGAGCACGTCGTTGAACAGCAGGTCGTAGCGCGACGTCGCGACGCCGGGCAGCGTCAGCGACGGGTCGGTGCTCGCGCCGTCTTGCGCGGCGAACGACGCGACCCGGTCCGCGAGCGCGGCCGCATCGACGTCGACATGGCTCTGGCCGATGTCGTTCGTGCGGTCGTCGGGCGTCGTCTTGCGATAGACGTCGGCAGTCGCCCAGTCGCTGACGTGGTACGCGAGCGACACCCGCGGCGCGTACAGGTCGCGCAGGTGCAGTACGGCGAGGTAAAACCCTTGCAACGTATTGGGAAAGTCCTTCACGTCGGTCTGCCCCGACAGCGACACGGCGGCGAGCACCGCGGCCGGCGACTCCGCCGTCACCGTGGAAAGGCAGTCCGTGTCGCAGCGAGTCCGGTCGTTGACGAGCATCTGCGCGTAGCCGGAGAGGTCGGGCTCGAAGTGCATCAACATCGGCCCGTCGTACTGCGCGTTGAGCGCCTTGAACGCGGAGATGAGCCCGTCGAAGTAGAAGTACATGAAGCCCGGGTCTTCGAGGTGGTCGAGGTTGCGCTTGGCCGAGTCGCCGGACAGGCATGCGCCGGTGCAACGGGCCGGCACCGACGCCGGTCCCCACGCGTCGCCGTCCATGCGGAAGTACGACAGCACCGGCAGGTAGCCGTCGGCGTGCGCGATCTTCGCGTACGCGACGATCGTCGACACGTGGTAGTCCCCCGGCGTGCCCGGCCCGGTACCGCTCACGTACTGGTAGACGCTGTCGAACGGGATGCCCGTCTGCGGCGCCCACGTGATGGTCCCCTGCGGCGTCAGCCGGTCGCGCACGCCGACGCTGAAGTGGCCGACGTCGAGAGCGGCGGCGCGCGCGGCCCGCTCCGAGGCGAAGTCCTGCGCGCTCGCCGGCGTAACCGTGGCGAGGGTCGTCGCCACCAGGGCGCCGACGACAGCGATGGCGAGCTTGGACATGCGGGTCCCCCAGACGGTTCTCCTCGCGGGTCTGGGGGCCGCGCGGCGATGTGTGGCGTCCGGTTTCGACGCGGCCGCGGGCATTCCTCTCGTGCGACGTCGAGTGGCGTCGCGCGGGCGAGCGGCCGCGCGTCGCACTCCGGGCCGGGCGCCTAGACTCGGTGTAGTGAGCGCGACCCGGTGGAACCGTCTGGCGTTGACCTGCGCCGTCGTCGCGACCGGAGTCGGCCTCGCGGTCGGCACCCTCGGCGGTGACGGCAGGGCGGCCAAGCCGCGCGCACACGTCGCACCGGCCGGCCCGAACTCGCACGCGCCCACGCCAGACACCGAGGCCCGGCGGAGCCTCGCGCTCAACCCCGCGCTCGGCTGGAGCGCGCCGCTTCCGGGCATGCCGCCGGTGCTCGACCACAACATCTACGCGGCGACCGGCGCCGGCATGCTCAGCCCCGCGGTTCGCGCCGACCCGTACCGGATCTACGTCCCGGAGAGCGGCGGCTCCGCGGTCGACGTCATCGACCCGTCGACCATGCAGATCGTCAACCGCTTCACCACCGGCCGCAACCCGCAGCACGTCGTCCCGTCGTACGACCTACGCACGCTCTACGTCACCAACGACCTCGGCAACAGCCTCACGCCGATCAACCCGCGCACGACGCTGCCCGGTCGCACGATCCCCGTCGACGACCCGTACAACATGTACTACACGCCCGACGGCCACTACGCGATCGTCGTCGCGGAAGCGCGCCGGCACCTCGACTTCCGCGACCCGCACACGTTCGCGCTGCGGCACCGGGTAGCGGTCGACTGCGCCGGCGTCGACCACATCGACTTCGCCGCGAACGGCGGCTACCTGATCGCGACGTGCGAGTTCAGCGGCCAGCTCGTGAAGGTCAACCTGCACACGTTCTCCGTCGTCGACTACCTGCACCTCGACGGGTCCAGCCCGCAGGACATCAAGCTCGACCCGACTGGCACGGTCTTCTACGTCGCCGACCGGTTCCGCGGCGGGGTGTGGGAGATCTCGGCAGCGACGTTCCGGCCGATCGGGTTCATCAAGACCGGCCGCGACGCGCACGGCCTCTACCCGAGCCGTGACGCGAAGTACCTCTACGTCACCAACCGCCGCTCCGGCAGCGTGACCGTCATCGACTTCGCCACCCGCAAGATCGTGAAGGTCTGGCACCTGCCCGGCGGCGGCAGCCCGGACATGGGCAACACGTCGCCCGACGGCAAGGTGCTGTGGCTCGCCGGCCGCTACAGCAGCCGCGTCTACGCCATCTCGACCGTCGACGGCCACCTCATCGGCAGCGTCGAGGTCGGGCCGTCGCCGCACGGGCTGTGCGTCTGGCCGCAGCCCGGCCGCTACTCGCTCGGCCACACCGGCGTCACCCGGTGACGGCGCGCGGCCTCCGCGCCGTCGCGCTCGCCCCGCTTCTCGCCTGCGCGGCGGCCGGCTGCTCTTCGTCCCCCTCGTCACCGCCGGCCGGTGCCGGCGCGCCGCGACCGTCAGCCACCGCGAGCCGTACGACGCCCGCGTCGAGTCCGGCTACGGCGTCGCCGGTCCGGCTGCGCGTCGCCGTCGCCGGCGCGCTGCCGCACGGGCTGTCCCGCACCGTCGCGGTCGCCGCCAACGGCGAGGTCCTACTGCTCGGCGGCCTCGTCGCGGGCGACACGACGACGGCCACGGTGCTCCGGTTCGACCCGGCAAGCGGTACGACGACGACCGCCGGCCGGCTCCCGGTCGCCGTACACGACGCGTCCGGCGCGCTGCTGCGCGGCCGCGCGGTCGTCTTCGGCGGCGGCGCCGCGACGTCGGTGTCCGACGTACAGGCATGGGACGGCGGCAGCGGCTCGGTCGTCGGGCACCTGCGCAGCGGCCGGTCCGACTCCGCGGCCGCACTCGTCGGGCCGACGGCGTACGTCGTCGGCGGGTTCGACGGCACCGCGATGGTCCGCGCGGTCGAGGCGGCCACCGACGACGGGACGCACGTCGGCGTCAGCGGCGCGCTCGCGCTCGGCGTGCGCTACCCCGCGGTCGCCGCGGCCGGCGGCTCCGTCTGGGTCGTCGGCGGGCAGCTCGCGACGACCGAGAGCACCCGCACCGGCGGGCAGACCGACGACATCCAGCGCTTCGACCCGGCGACCGGCCGTACCGTCGTCGCCGGCCACCTGCCGGAGCCGCTCGGGCACGCGACCGCGTTCACCCTCGGCGGGGCGGTGTACGTAGCCGGCGGCCGCTCCGGCTCGCAAGCCGTACGTACGGTTTGGCGGGTCGACCCGGAGACCGGCCGGGCGACCGCCGTCGGGACGCTACCGACCGCGTGCTCGGACATGGCCGCGGTCGTGGTCGGCGACACCGCGTGGCTGTTCGGCGGCGAGACGACCGGCCCGGAGGCCCCGCTCCGCACGATCCTGACCGTCCGCGCCGGCTGAGCCGCCGCGACGGCCGCCGGCGCGAGTTGTCAGCGCCAGCCCAGGCCAGGGCCTGGTGTGGTGCTGACAAGTCCGGAGGCGGGAAGTCGCGGTCAGGCGGCGAGGGGCGCGGAGCCGCGGTTGCGGCGGGCGAACCAGGCAGCCGCGACGACCGCGCCGAGCGGGATCTCGATCAGGTAGCTGAACACCCGGAACAGCACGACTCCGGCGAACGCGTCGGCCGGGGCCGCACCGAAGCCCATCAGCACCGCGGTCGCGGAGGTCTCGACGACGCCGACACCGCCGGGGGTCAGCGGTACCAGCGTCAGCAGCCGCTCGATCGCGTACGCCGCGACCACCGCGCCGATCGACACGTGCACCTGGAGCGCGACCAGGCACGACCACAGCAGCACGATCTGGAGCACCGGGTAGCCGAGGCCGCCTACGGCCAAGCCGCGCCAGCCGCGGCGCAGCACGTGCGCGCACTGCACCCAGACCTGCCGGAACCCCTCGGCGAGCCGGCTCTTGCGCTCGCCGTGCCGCCAGCGCGCCCCGAGAATCGCGGCGGCTACGACGATCAGGCCGACGACCGACATCATCGCGATGCCGCCGGGCGAGGTCGGCCGGGAGAGCTGGCTGGCGATGTCGGGCATGAACATCAGCGCCACCACGCCGGTGATCGCGATCACGACCTTCACCAGCGCGACGACCAGGTTGCTCACGGTCGCGAACGCGCCGATCTGCACCCGGTTGTAGCCCCAGGACCGCAGCATGGCGTAGTTGAGGCCGATGCCGGCCGCGCCGCCGAACGGCAGCACGTTGGACACGCTGCTGCCGCCGAGGTTGAGCGCGAACGCGCGCCGGCGGGTCAGCCCCGGCAGCGACCGGCGGAGCAGGATGGTGTGGGTCCAGAGGCCGGCAGCCCAGACGCCGACGAGGCAGACGATGTCCCAGCGCGGGATGCCCGCGAGCTCGGCGCTCGTGTCCCGCCAGCTGATCCCGAGCATCCCCGGCAGCACGACCGCGAGCAGGTAGCCCGCAAGCGCCAGCGAACCCAGGACGCCGAGAGTTTGCCCGATCCGGCGCACCTAGACAGCGTACCCACTCCCGCCCGCGGCGAAGAGCTCTTTCCGAGGTTTGGCGGGCGGTGTCACCCCCACCTCGACGAACCACTCCCGCCCCAGCACGACCCGCGCGAGCGGCCACGGCAGCCGCGCGAGCAGCGAAACCGTACGTACGTCTTGCCGGCCGCCGCCGCCGGTGGTCTGGGACGCGTGCGCGGCCAGCGCCGCCTGCTTGGCCCGCACGTAGCGCCGTACGTCGACCGCGTGGGTGATTTGGGCGCGCGGGCGGTACGCGGCGGCGAGGTCGGACGCGCGCAGCCCGCCCGGGCGGACGCCGAGCCAGTTGAGCAGCCGGACCCCCCGCGCCAGCGCGTCGCGGTCGACGGTCGCCTCGAGCACCCGCGGCGTTGTCCGGGCAGCCGCGGCCGCGAGCAGGCCCACCTCGCGCACGCGGACGTGGTCGCGGTGCCCGTACCCGCCCGCTTCGTCGTACACCGTCAGCACGTCGGCCCGCTCCTCGTCGAGGACGGCCCGCAGCTTCTCCGCCGCCTCCGCCGCGGGCGCGGCGCAGAACGACCCGGGCGGCGGTACGGCGGGCACGCGCAGGCCCGAGTCGCCGTACCCGAGCCGGACGACCCGGGCGACCCCGAGCGCGGCCGCGGCCCGGTCGAGCTCGGCCGCGCGAACCGAGCCGAGGTCACCGGCAGTCCCGGCTGCGGTCAGGCCTCGCTCGCCGGAGGTCGCGACCACCAGCACGACCCGGTGGCCCTCGGCACTACACCGGGCAAGTGTCCCGCCGGTGAACAGCGCTTCATCATCGGGATGAGCGTGGAAGGCCACTAAGGTGTGGGTTGTCATGCGGATTCTCCACGTTACCGATGCCTACCTTCCCAGGCTCGGCGGCATCGAGATGCATGTCCACGACCTCGCCCGCGCGCAGGCCCGCGCCGGCGACGAGGTCGACATCCTCACGCTGACCCGCGGCTACGGCGCCGAGGACCTGCCCGCGACGTCCGACGTGCTGCGTCCGGTCGACCGCACCGGCAGTCTCGGCAAGCTGCGCTACCTGCTCGCGCACCGCGACCTCGGCGTGCGCGGCGACTACGACATCGTGCACGCGCACTGCTCGACGGTGTCGCCGATGTCGTTCTTCGCTTTCGGTACGCCGGGCGTGCCGCGGCTGATGACCGTGCACTCGCTGTGGCGCCGCTACACCCCGCTCTACCGCGGCTTCGACTACGCGCTCAACTGGAGCACCTGGCCGGTCCGCTGGACTGCCGTGAGCGAGGTCGCGGCCGACGGCGTCCGGCGGGCGGCGCACAAGCCGCTCGACGTCGCCGTACTCCCGAACGGCATCGACCTCGACCAGTGGCGGCACATCACTCGCGTCAGCGAGCCCGGGCACCTACGCGTGCTCGCGGTGATGCGGCTGTCGACCCGCAAGCGGCCGCTGTCGTTGCTGCGCATGCTGCATCGGTTGCGCGGCACCGTTCCGGCGTCGACGAAGCTGACCGCGACGATCCTCGGCGAAGGCCCGTCGCGGCCGGCGATGGAGCGCTTCCTCGACCGGCACGACATGGCCTCGTGGGTGTCGCTGCCCGGTCACCTGCCGCGCAGTGAGGTCGCCCGCGCGATGGCCGCGTCCGACGTGTTCGTCGCGCCCGCTGTGCTCGAGTCGTTCGGCATCGCGGCCCTCGAAGCGCATGCCGCCGGCCTGCCGGTCGTGGGCCGGCGCGGCACCGGCTTGTCCGACTTCATCCGCGACGGCGAGGGCGGCGTCCTCGTCGGCAGCGACCGCGAGATGGCGCACGTCCTAGCCCGGATGGCCACCGAGCGGATCCACGAGAGCGTGCCGCCGTCGACGTCGCTGGCGCAGTTCGCGTGGCCGCGCGTCGTCGAGCGGCACCGCGAGCTGTACGCCGAAGCAGGCGCGGCCGCGAGCCGTGGCGTCCGCGCGGTGCTGCGCGCGTCATGACCACGCAGGCCGACTGCCCCACGGCCGAGGGCCACCCGGCCGGCCGGATCGTCACCGGCGACGCCGCCCGGCGGTTCCGGGTGCTCGCCCGGGTGCCGCTGTCGCGCCGGCTGCCCTGGTACTTCGAGACGCTGATCGCGGTCGCGTTCTACTGGCTGTACAACCTCGTCCAGGCCGCGACGCAGAGCGACGCCGACGAGGCCGTGCTGCACGGGATGGATCTCGTCCGGCTAGAAAAGCACCTGCACGTGTGGGCCGAGCCCGACGTCAACCACTGGGTGACGCGCACGCACTGGTTCGCGCTCGTCGACGGCTACTGGTACGCGCTCGCGCACGTCTTCGTCACGGCCTGCGTACTCGGCTACCTGTGGTGGCGGCAGCCGCGCATCGAGGTCGCGCTGCGCAACGCGCTCATCGCGATCAGCCTGCCGGCGCTGCTCGTCTACTGGCTCTACCCCGTCGCGCCGCCGCGGCTGACGGTGCGCGGCATGACAGACACGTTGGTGTCCAACAACATTCTCGGTGCCGCGCACCTGCACCACGGGCTGGTCAACCTGTACGCGGCAATGCCCAGCCTGCACGTCGCGTGGGCCTGCTGGTGCGCGGCGGCGTTGACGCTGGCGCTGAATCACCGGGCCCGCTACCTCGCCTGGCTGTACCCGCTCGCCATGACGTTCGTCGTCGTCGGCACCGCCAACCACTACTTCGTCGACGCCGTCGCCGGGCTGATGCTCGCCGCCGTACCGCTGCTCGTCGTCACTGCCCGGACGCGGAGAAGTGCTGGTAGTCCGGCGAGCTCGACCACCGGCCTCCCCATCCCCACCCAACCGCGCTGAACGCGCGCACCGGCGCGCTGCCCGGCACGATCATCCCGGGCCGGACGTCGTCGCGATGCGTGTACGTCGTCGCGCCCGGCGGGTAGACGCGCCCGTCGAGGGTGTACGGGTTCTCGTACGGGTCGATGTCGACCGCCTGCCCGTAC
The DNA here is from genome assembly GCA_030840525.1 of Frankiaceae bacterium. Classification (GTDB taxonomy): domain Bacteria; phylum Actinomycetota; class Actinomycetes; order JAFAQI01; family JAFAQI01; genus BP-197. The sequence continues at coordinate 1,537 of JAVEEI010000065.1, read as the reverse complement.
GCGTGCTCCGACCACCGCTTCGGCCCGTTCGCGACGGCGTACCGGCAGTTGAACGCGGACGTGTTGTCGGCGGCCATCGAGCGGTTGTCGTCGCCGCCGTACGCCGAGACCGGTGTCACCCGGCGGACCGGGAACCGGTCGGCGTACATGCGCCGCCAGGCCTCGCGCATCGGCGCGACCGCGACGGTGGCGACGACGAGCGTGCCAGTGTGCGCGCGCGCGTCGAAACCCCAGTACGTGACAGTCAACGCGCGCAGCCGGTCCGGGCCGACCGGGCAGCCCGAGTGCCAGCTCTTGCCGAGCGACGCGGCGGTCACGGTGTCGACGCTGGACGTGAACGGCGGCGCGACGTATGTCGCTGGGGGCTTCGGCTTGGACTTGCTCGGGGTCGGGGTCGGGGTGGGTGTCGGGGTGGGTGTCGGCGTTTGCGGCGGTGCGCTCAAGGTCGCCTGCGTACTGCCGGCGAACGGCACGGTCCGGTGGTCGTCGCCGTGGCAGCCGGTGAGCGCGACGCAGCACGCCGCGAGAGTCGCAGAAAGCTGCAGCCGCCGGGTAACCACGATGCCGGATAGCGTACGTGGCGTCCTGTTCTGGTGAGGTGACATGCGACGGGTCGTTGCGGTGGCGGGCGCGCTGCTGCTGAGCGCGGGCTGCGGGCAGAGCGCGCACCACGTCGCGGGTCCGTCGGTCGTCGCGTCGACACCGCCCGCGGTGGTGGCGTCGTCGCCTGCCGCAGTTCCGGTCGTGACACCGTCGCGGCCGTCGGCGCCCGCCACGCACCGACCGTCGCCACGCGCCACGACCCCGCGGCCCGCGCCGCGCCCGACGAGCCACCCTCGGGTCGCCTCGGGCTCGCCGGTCGACCACCTGATCGGTGTCGGCAGCGCGACGCAGGTCGTGTCGGTGATCGCGTCCGGCTACGGCTCGTCGTACGCGACGGTGACGGCGTACCAGAAGTCGTCGACGGGCTGGCACGTTGTGTTCGGGCCGTGGTCGGCGCGGATCGGCCGCAACGGCTTCGCGCCGCCGGGGCAGAAGCGCGAGGGTGACGGCCGGACGCCGACGGGGTCCTACGGTTTCTCGTTCTTCTTCGGCGTCGACGCGGCGCCGTCCGGGTTGCGCTACGAGTGGCGGCACGCCGCGACGTACGACGTGTGGGACGACGACCCGTCGTCGCCGCGGTACAACGAGTGGGTCGACACGCGTTACGCCAATGCCGGCGCGGGTCCGGAGCCGATGCACCAGACGCCGTCGTACGACGCGGCGGCGGTGATCGCCTACAACACCGCGCGGACGCCCGGCCTCGGCAGCGCGATCTTCTTCCACGTATCGCACGGCAGCGCGACCGCCGGTTGCGTGTCGGTGCCGTACGGCGACGTCGTCGCGCTACTCCGCTGGCTCGACCCGAAGCGCGCGCCGCGCATCATCATGGGCACCCGCTCCGCCGTCACCCGTTGACCGCCCTGCCCCCGCCCCCGCTCCCCGTTGAGTGCGACGTAACTCGTCTTCTGGGCGGCTGAGAAGACGAGTTGCGTCG
>JAVEEI010000049.1 GCA_030840525.1 Frankiaceae bacterium | reverse complement strand
CGATCGAGGCCGGCGCCGTCGTCAACACGAGCGTCATCTGGGAGTCGCGCGGGTCGTCGTCGCTGTTCGGGCCGCGCGGCGTCTCCGGAATGGTCAACGTCGAGCTGACCCCCGAGTACGTCGTACGCCTTGCCTCGGCCTACGCGACGACGCTGCGCAAGGGCAGCGTGGTCACGACCTCCCGCGATGCGTCCCGCGCCGCACGCGCCTTCAAGCGGGCAGTCATCGCGGCGCTGACCGCGAGCGCGATCGACGTCCGCGACCTCGAGGTCGCGCCGGCGCCGGTCGCCCGGTTCGCCACCGCCCACAGCGACGCCGTCGGCGGCGTGATGATCCACACGACCGCGGGCGACTCGCAGAGCGTCGACATCGTCTTCCTCGACGAGTACGGCGCCGACCTCTCGCCGGCCGGCCAGCGCAAGCTGGAGCGGGTGTTCAGCCGGCAGGAGTTCCGCCGCGCCTTCCCCGGCGAGATCGCCCAGCTCTCCTACCCCGCGCGCTCGGTCGAGACGTACATCCAGGAAGTGCTCGCCGGCATCGACACCAGCGGCATCGCCGAGGCCGACCTCCGCGTCGTGATCGACACGGCCGGCGGGTCCGCGGCGGTCGTGCTGCCGACCCTGCTCGGCCGGCTCCGCGTCGACGCCCTGGTCGTGAACAACCGGCTCGACGAGACCAACCCGACCGAGACGCTCGAACAGCACATGCAGGGCCTCGAACGCCTCGGCGAGCTGGTCGCGTCGTCGCGGGCCGCGTTCGGCGCCCGGTTCGACCCGGTCGCGGAGCGGCTGGCGCTGGTCGACGAGCGCGGCCAGGTCATCCACGACGACCGCGCGCTGCTCGTCGTGATGGACCTCGTCGCCGCCGAGCGCCGCACCGGCATGGTCGCGCTGCCGGTGACGACCACCCGGGTCGCCGAGCAGGTCGCGCGGTTCCACGGCGTCGGCATCGCCTGGACCGGTACGGCGCCGCAGCTCCTGTCGGCCGCGGCCGCCCGCGCGGACGTCGTGTTCGCCGGCGACGGGCGCGGCGGGTTCGTCGTACCGGAGTTCTCCACTGCGGTCGACGGGATCGCGACGTTCGCCCGGCTGCTCGGCCTCGTCGCGCGGACCAAGCTGACGGTGAGCGAGATCGACGCGCGCATCCCGCAGGCGGCGGTGCTGCGGCGGTCGCTGGCGACGCCGTGGGCGGCGAAAGGCGCGGTGATGCGGGCGGTCCTCGAGTCCGCCGGCGACCGGCTGGTCGACACGACGGACGGCGTACGGGTCGTCGAGCCCGACGGGCGCTGGGCGCTGGTGCTGCCGGACCCGGCCGAGGCGGTCACCCACCTGTGGGCGGAGGCGGCGACGGCGAGCGCGGCCGAGCAGCTCCTCGACGAGTGGTCCGCCGTGGTCGACGCCGCGCACATCGCGCACGGCTAGCCTCCCCGCCCTCGCGCGCCGGCCGGGGGACAATGACGACCGTGTCCGAACCCTCCCGCTCTGTGCCGACAGGCACCAAGCGGCCGGACGCGTCGATGTCTCTCCTTGTCGACTTGTCTACGGACGCACTCGATCCCGGGTACGCCGCCGCAGCAGCCCGCAAGCGGGCGGCCGGGGTCGAGGACCGGCCGCGCTGGGCGCTCGTCGGCGCCACCGTCGCCGCGGCGACGCTGGTGGTCGTGGTCGCCGCCGTGCAGACCCGGGCAAGCGCGCCGTCGGCGGCCCGATCCCGCTCCGCGCTCGTCGCCGCCGTCGGCCGGCAGTCGGCGACGGTCGGCCGGCTCGAGCGGACGATCGCCACGCTCAGCGCCGAGCAGGCCGCGCTCCGCGACGCGAGCCTCGCGTCGAGCAGCGCCGGCGCCGCGCTGACCCGCCGCATCGCCGCCGCCGAGCTGGCGCTCGGCAACCTGCGGGTGACCGGGCCGGGGCTGCGGGTCACGCTCGGCGACGCCGGGTCCGGCAACGGCGGCAGCCGGGTGCAGGACCGCCAGCTCCAGGACGTGGTCAACGCGCTGTGGAGCGCGGGCGCCGAGGCGATCGCGGTCAACGGCCAGCGGCTCAGCGCGCAGTCGGCCATCCGCCAGGCCGGCGACGCGATCCTCGTCGACTTCCGGCCGCTCGTCTCGCCGTACGTCGTCACCGCGATCGGCCCTCCCGTTGACATCGAGACGAAGTTCGGCGCCAGTGGCACCGCGTCCCGGATGCGCGGGCTGGCCCAGCTCTACGGCCTCCGCTTCGACTACGCCCGGGCCGGCCGGCTCACCCTGCCGGCCGCGCCCGACGCCACGCTGCACTACGCCCGGCCCGTCCCCGTACCCGCTCCGAGAGGTCGCTCGTGATCGTCCTGCTCGCCGTTGCCATGGGCGTCTCGCTCGGCCTCGTCCTCCAGCCGACCGTGCCGCTCGACCTCCAGCCGTACCTCCCGATCGCGGTCGTGGCCGCGCTGGACGCGCTCTTCGGCGGGGTGCGCGCGTGGCTCGAGGCGATCTTCGACGACCGGGTGTTCGTGATCTCGTTCGTCGGGAACGTCCTGGTCGCCAGCCTGATCGTGTACGTCGGCGACAAGCTCGGCGTCGGCGGGCAGCTCAGCACCAGCATCGTCGTGGTCCTCGGGATCCGGATCTTCTCGAACGCCGCCGCGATCCGCCGCCGGGTCTTCCGCGCGTGACCGACCCCGGTACTGAAACGGGCACCGGCTCGCTGCGCCGGCGGCTGGTCCGGGCACTGCTCGCCCGGCCCGGGCGGGCCCAGCTCGGCGTCGCGGCGCTGTGCGGCCTGCTCGCGTTCGCGCTGGTGACCCAGGTCCGTACGGCGGCGAGCTCGGGCACGTTCGCGAGTGCCCGGACCGACGACCTCGTCAGCATCCTCGCGGACCTGTCCGGCCGCGCCGACCGGCTGCGGTCGCAGGTCGCCGACCTCCAGCGCAACGCGGCCCTGCTCAGCAACGGGACGACCCGGGACGCGGCCGCGCTGGCGCAGGCCCGGGCGCGCGCGCAGACCCTCGGGATCCTGACCGGCACGCTCGCGGCGCGCGGCCCGGGCATCGTCCTGATGATCGAGGACCCGCAGCTGAAGATCCACTCGGACGCGCTGCTCAACGCGATCGAGGAACTGCGCGACGCCGGCGCGGAGGCGATGCAGGTCGCCGGCACCGGCGGCGTCGTCCGGGTGGTCACGTCGACCGCGGTCGGCGACCAGGGGAGCCGGGTGACGGTCGACGGCGTCGCGCTCACGGCACCGCTGCGGCTGGTCGCGATCGGCGACCCGCGCACCCTCGCGACCGCGCTCGGCATCCCGGGCGGGGTGGTCGACACCGTCGACGCCGCGCCCGGCGCGCACGCGATCGTCACCACGTCGCCGGCCGTGTCGGTGACCGCCTTGCGAGCGCTGGCGGCCCCTCGTTACGCTTCGCCCGCTCCCGCGCCCACCCCTTGACCCGCCCGGAGGACCGGCCCGTGATACCTGACGACCTGCGCTACACCGCCGAGCACGAGTGGGTCCGAGACCTCGGCGACGGGCGGGTGCAGATCGGCATCACCCACTACGCCCAGGACGCGCTCGGCGACGTCGTCTACGTCAGCCTGCCCGAAGCGGGCGCGAGCGTCGACGCCGGGCAGTCCTTCGGTGAGGTCGAGTCGACGAAGAGCGTCTCCGAGATCTACGCGCCGGTCGCCGGCGAGGTCGTCGCGCGTAACGAGGCGCTGGAGTCGCGGCCTGAGCTGGTCAACTCCGACCCGTACGGCGAGGGCTGGATCGCGGAGCTGGCGGTCGAGGCGAGTGCGCTGTCCGGGCTCCTCGACGCAGCGGCGTACGCGCAGCTGACCTCCGAGTAGGACCGCCGCAACAGAAGAGCAGCCGTCTCACCCTCGCGTGGAGGGTTCGCCGGTTCGTCCCGATGTGCCCGGTCAGGTTGACCCTTCCGCGGCTCCCGATTACGGTGCACGACACCTGAACCTCTACGTGACGGTCGGCCGCTCCACGGTGGCCCAAGCCCGGGAAGGGGCAGCACGTGGCTACCGTGTTCTGCACCCAGTGCGGTCAGCAGAACCCCGACGACAGCAAGTTCTGCGCGCGCTGCGGCGCGCCGCTGACGATCCCCGGCGCGGGGTCGGGCGCGGTCGGGGCGGAGCAGACCAGCACGATCTCGATGGCGGGCCTCGAAGCCGCCGAGGAAGCCGAGCGCGAGCTACACACGGAGGTCGGCGCCGACGCGCTGCCCCGCGGCACCGGGCTGCTCGTGGTCAAGCGCGGGCCCAACGCCGGCAGCCGCTTCCTGCTCGACAAGGACGTCACGACCGCTGGCCGGCACCCGGAGAGCGACATCTTCCTCGACGACGTGACCGTCTCGCGCCGGCACGCCGAGTTCGCCCGGGTCGGCGACACGTTCGGCGTCCGCGACGTCGGCAGCCTCAACGGGACCTACCTCAACCGCGAGCGGATCGACGACGCGCCACTGGCCAACGGCGACGAGGTGCAGATCGGCAAGTTCCGGCTCGTCTACTTCACCAGCGGAGGGGAGGTCGGCGCGTGAGCGCGACCGCATCGCACGCCTTCCTCAGCATCGGCGAGGTGCTGGCCCAGCTGCGCCCGGAGTACCCGGACGTCACCATCTCGAAGATCCGCTTCCTCGAGGCGGAAGGGCTGATCGAGCCGGAGCGGACGCCGTCGGGCTACCGCAAGTTCTCCCGCGAGGACGTCGCCCGGCTGCGCTACGTGCTCTCGGCGCAGCGCGACCAGTACCTGCCGTTGCGGGTCATCAAGGCCCACCTCGAGGCGATCGACCGCGGGCTCGAGCCGCCGGACTCGCCCGGCGCCGGCCCGCAGGTGCCGCGCGCGCTGGTCGCCGCCGACGGCCTGCCCGGCCCGGACACGTTCGGCCGCGACACCAGCGAGCTGCGGCTGTCGCGTGACGAGCTGATCGACGCCGCCGGCATCGAGGCGGCGCAGCTCAGCCAGCTCGAGCAGTTCGGCCTCGTCGCCGCGCGCCCCGGCGGGTTCTACGACGGCGACTCGCTCGTCATCGCGAAGACGGTCGCCGAGATGAGCCGCTTCGGGTTGGAGCCGCGGCACCTGCGCGCGTTCCGCGCCGCGGCCGACCGCGAGGTCGGGCTGGTCGAGCAGGTCGTCGCGCCGCTGGTCCGCCAGCGCAACCCGGAGGCGCGCGGCCGGGCCGAAGAGGTCGCCCGCGAGCTGGCCGCGCTGTCGGTGAAGCTGCACGCGACGCTCGTCCGCTCCGGCCTGCGGCCCCAGTTCGGCCGCTGACCGGCCGCCTTTCCAAACGCCCCGGGCAGCCCGCCGTACCGGTGTAGCGTGGGCCGCGTCCTCCTGGACGGGCGCGACGGGGAGTGTGCGGGTGCACGAGCTGACTCACGAACTGACCGTGGTCGGGGTGCGGGTCGAGCTCCCCTCCAATCAGCCGATCGTGCTGCTCAAGGAAGCCGAAGGCGACCGCTACCTGCCGATCTGGATCGGCGCGGTCGAGGCGACCGCGATCGCGTTCGCGCAGCAGGGCGTCACCCCGGCCCGGCCGCTGACGCACGACCTGCTTAAGGACGTCATCGGCGCGCTCGGCACCGACCTCAGCTCCGTCACGATCACCGATCTGCGCGACGGCATCTTCTACGCCGACCTCACCTTCAACTCCGGCGCGACCGTCTCCGCCCGCCCGTCCGACGCGATCGCGCTGGCGATGCGCACCGGTACGCCGATCTACGCCGAGGAGTCGGTGCTGGCGGAGGCCGGCGTCGCCATCCCGGACGACACCGACGAGGACGAGGACGGCGACGTCGTCGAGCGGTTCAAGGAGTTCCTCGACCAGGTGTCGCCGGAAGACTTCGAGACCGGCAGCGAACAGGGCAACTGAGCGCACCCTCACCCTCGACCAGGCTCAACCTCCACCTCTACTGGAGACTTCTGACACGCGGGGTTGAGGATTGACGGCGATCGTCGCGCGGCCTACCGTCGAGGCCCGGAATTGCACCGGTGAAGTTTCCCCACGAAGGCGGCGGCAATGGTGAAGGACAGCGGCGACGGCGGGCACCAGGGCGCGCTTTTCGGGCTTCAGGAGGCCGCCCCCGCCGAGGGCGTCGGCTACCGCGGCCAGACCGCCTGCACCGCCGCCGGCATCACCTACCGGCAGCTCGACTACTGGGCCCGCACCGAGCTCGTCGTGCCGTCGGTGCGCCCGGCGCACGGCTCCGGCTCGCAGCGGCTCTACTCGTTCCGCGACATCCTCATGCTCAAGGTCGTCAAGCGGCTGCTCGACACCGGCGTCTCGCTGCAGAACATCCGCACCGCGGTCAACCACCTGCGCGAGCGGGGCGTCGCCGACCTTACCCAGATCACGCTGATGAGCGACGGCACGACCGTCTACGAGTGCACCTCGCCGGACGAGGTGGTCGACCTCGTGCAGGGCGGCCAGGGTGTCTTCGGCATCGCGGTGGGCCGGGTCGTCCGCGAGGTCGAGGGCTCGCTCGCCGAGCTGCCGGCCGAGCGTGCCGCCGACGCCGGGGTGCCCGGCACCGACGAGCTCGCCGCCCGCCGGCAGCGCCGTACCAGCGCCTGACCGCCCGGCGCGTCCGGCGCCGGACCGCGCCCGCACGCTGGTAGCGTGAATCCGCCTGCCGATCCCGCGCGGGAGAGACCCCGGCGCGCCAGACCGGGGCGCCGAAGGAGCAACCTCCCCGGAACCTCTCAGGCCAGCGGACCGCACGGGTCAGGGCACTCTGGAAAGCGGGCGCTCGCGCGCCCCACCGACGGGGCAAGTCGCCGGTACGCCGGCGCCGAAGCTCTCAGGTCCCGATGACAGAGGGGGAGCCCGCAGTCCGGGCTGTGCCGCGGAACCCGGTCCGCCGCACGGCGCGCGAACGCCAGGAGGCTCCGTGACCCAGTCCGCCGAAACCCGGTTCGCCGACCGCCACATCGGCCCGTCCGCCGACGAGCAGGCGAAGATGCTCGCCGTCATCGGCTACGGCTCCCGCCGCGAGCTGGTCGACGCCGCGGTCCCGCGCGGCATCCGCTCCGACCACGTCCTCAGCCTGCCCGCGGCCGCGAGCGAGGACGAGGTGCTCGACGAGCTGCGCGCGCTGGCCGGCCGCAACACGGTCCTCACCTCGATGATCGGTCTCGGGTACGCCGACACCGTCACCCCGCCCGTGATCCTGCGCGGCGTGCTCGAGGACCCGGGCTGGTACACCGCCTATACGCCGTACCAGCCGGAGATCTCGCAGGGCCGGCTGGAGGCGCTGCTCAACTTCCAGACCGTCGTCGCGGACCTGACCGGGCTGCCCACGGCGGGGGCCTCGTTGCTCGACGAGCCGACCGCGGCCGCCGAGGCGATGGCGCTTTGTCGACGTAGCTCTAAGTCGGCGTCGGACCGGTTCTTGGTCGACGCGGACACCCACCCGCAGACCGTCGCCGTGCTGGCGACCCGGGCCGAGCCGCTCGGCATCGAGGTCGAGACCTTCGACGCCGCCGCCGGGCTGCCCGCGGGGGAGTGCTTCGGCGTCCTGCTGTCCTACCCGGGGTCGTCTGGGCGGGCCCGCGCGCTCGGCGGGCTAGTCGACGACGCGCACGGGCGCGGCGCGCTGGTCGCGGTCACGACCGACCTGCTCGCGCTCACCCTGCTCACCCCGCCGGGGGAGTGGGGCGCGGACATCGCGGTCGGGTCGGCGCAGCGGTTCGGCGTGCCGATGGGCTTCGGCGGCCCGCACGCCGGCTTCATGTCGGTCCGCGCCGGCCTCGAACGCCAACTCCCCGGCCGGCTGGTCGGCGTCAGCGTCGACGCCGACGGCGCGCCCGCGTACCGCCTGGCCCTGCAGACCCGCGAGCAGCACATCCGCCGGGAGAAGGCGACCAGCAACATCTGCACCGCGCAGGTCCTGCTCGCCGTCGTCGCCGGGATGTACGCCGTCTACCACGGGGCCGAGGGGCTGGCGGCGATCGCGACCCGGGTGCACGGCCACGCCGACCGGCTCGCGCGCAGCCTGCGCGCCGGCGGCGTCGACGTCGGTCCCGGCGGCGAGCTCTTCGACACGGTGACCGCGCGGGTGCCCGGCCGGGCGGCCGCGGTCGTCGAGGCCGCGCGCGAGCGGGGGATCAACCTGCGGCTGGTCGACGCCGACAGGGTCGGCGTCAGCTGCGACGAGCGCACCGTCGACGCGCACATCGACGCGGTGTGCGCGGCTTTCGACGTCGAGCCGGCGGAGATCGGGCCGGCGCCCGACTACCCGGACGGGCTGGCCCGGCGGACGGCGTACCTCACCCACCCGGTGTTCAGCCGGTACCGCTCGGAGACGTCGATGATGCGCTACCTGCGCCGACTCTCCGACCGCGACCTCGCACTCGACCGGACGATGATCCCGCTCGGCTCCTGCACGATGAAGCTCAACGCTGTAGCTGAGATGGAGTCGATCACGTGGCCGGAGTTCGCCGGCCTGCACCCGTTCGCGCCGATCGAGCAGTCGGCCGGCACCCGCGCGCTGATCAGCGACCTCGAGCGGTGGCTGGCCGAGATCACCGGGTACGACGCCGTCTCGCTGCAGCCGAACGCCGGGTCGCAGGGCGAGTTCGCCGGCCTGCTCGCGATCCGCGCCTACCACCGGGCCAGCGGCGACGCCGGCCGCGACCTGTGCTTGATCCCGTCGTCCGCCCACGGCACGAACGCCGCCAGCGCGGCGATGGTCGGAATGCGTGTCGTCGTCGTCGCTTGTGACGACCGGGGAAATGTCTCGCTGTCCGACTTGCGGGCGAAGCTGGCCGAGCACGGCTCGCGGGTCGCCGCGCTGATGGTCACGTACCCCTCGACGCACGGCGTTTTCGAGCACGACATCGCCGACATCTGCGCCGCGGTGCACGACGCGGGCGGTCAGGTGTACGTCGACGGTGCAAACCTCAACGCCTTGGTTGGGCTCGCCCGGCCGGGACGGTTCGGTGCCGACGTCTCGCATCTCAACCTGCACAAGACGTTCTGCATCCCGCACGGCGGCGGCGGTCCCGGCGTCGGGCCGGTGGCTGTCCGCGCGCACCTCGCGCCGTACCTGCCGAACCACCCGCTCGTCCCGGAGGCGGGCCCGGCGACCGGCGTCGGCCCGATCTCCGGCGCGCCGTGGGGGTCGGCCGGCGTACTGCCCATCTCGTGGGCGTACCTGCGGCTGATGGGCGGCGACGGTGTCACCGCGGCGACCGAGGTCGCGGTGCTGTCGGCCAACTACCTCGCCCACCAGCTCGGCCCGCACTACCCGGTGCTCTACACCGGCGACCACGGGCTGGTCGCGCACGAGTGCATCGTCGACGTGCGCGGCATCACCAAGGAGACAGGGGTCACCGTCGAGGACATCGCGAAGCGCCTGATCGACTACGGCTTCCACGCACCGACGATGTCGTTCCCGGTGGCCGGCACGCTGATGATCGAGCCGACCGAGTCCGAGGACCTGGCCGAGCTCGACCGGTTCGCCGACGCGATGATCGCCATCCGCGGCGAGATCGAGCGGGTGGCGGCAGGGGAGTGGCCGGTCGAGGCGAGCCCGCTGCGGCAGGCGCCGCACACGGCGGCGTCGCTGCTCGGCGACTGGGCGTTCGGCTACAGCCGCGAGCTCGCGGCGTACCCGGTGCCCGGCGTGCGGGCGGACAAGTACTGGCCGCCGGTACGGCGGATCGACCAGGGGTACGGCGACCGCAACCTCATGTGCAGTTGCCCGCCGCTGTCGGCGTACGAGGACTGAGGGTCGGGGCTACCGGCTAGGCGGCGGACGGGGCGGCGCGCGGGGCGCAGCGCTGGCGCGGGGCGATGACCTGGCCGTCGGGGAGGATCTCGCCGGAGTCCTCGAAGAGCACGATGCCGTTGCAGAGCAGGCTCCAGCCTTGCTCGGGGTGGCTGGACACGACGCGGGCCGCGTCGCGGTCCGACGCGTCGGCCGCGGGGCAGGAGGGCTGGTGCCGGCACATCGTGGTGCCTCCCTTGGGGAGCCTTCTCGATGTCGGCGTCGGTTCGGCGCCGGCAACATCAGTGTCGGCACCCGGTCGGCTAAACCGAATAGCGAGTCAAGGCGATTTGTGCACCGTCCGTCCCGGTCGGATAGCCGGTGGGTGAGATGACCAATTGGTACGTCTTGCCCGGTTTTGCTAGGGCGATTTCGGACTAGTCAGGTCGTACCGTCGCCTTCCTGCGCCCGGTGCAGCGGGCCCGCCCGGTCCATCCAGTCGGCCCGATAGACCGCCCGGCCGTCGGCCTCCAGCGCGTCGCACACGGCCGGGTCATCGTCGACCACGACGGCGACAGTCCGGTCCGTGGCCAGCCGCCGGACGATCGCGCGCTTCACCTGCCGGGCCGGCCGCCGGTCGCCGTCGCGGCGCATGAGCACGCGGGCGCGGGGGAGCCGGTGTCGGGCCAGCCAGCGCTCGGTGTCGCCGCGGGTCCGCTCCGGCCGGCCGGTGACGAACACGATCTCGTGCCCGTCCGCGAGCAGCCGCTCGACGACCGCGAGCCCCTCGGCGAGCGGCGGGTCGTCGGGGATGCCGGCGAAGAACGCGTCCCAGTCCTTGCTCGCGCCGTCGATGTGGTGCAGCCGGTGCCGTACGTCGGCGAGTACGCCGTCGAGGTCGACGACCGCGATCGGCGGGTGCTCGACAGGCATCGGCTTCATGGTGGCAGGCCCCTCGCCGTACGGCGTCGAAATTTCCGCTTCGCCCGACTCAACCTTTCGCCGCCCGCGTGGCTCTGGAGGGATGTCGGACTAGGGGAGGACGCGGATGGGACCGGAGGACGAGGCGGCGTTCCGCGACTTCGCGGCCGCCGCACGGCCGCGGCTGGTGCGGACCGCGTACCTGCTCTGCGGTGACCAGCACGAGGCGCACGACCTCGTACAGGTCACGTTGATGCGGGTGCACCGGCGCTGGCGCGCGATCGAGCGGGCCGACCTGCCGCAGGCATACGCCCGCAAGGTGCTGACCAACCTCGCTGCCTCGTTCTGGCGCCGCCGGCTGCGCGCGCCGCTGCTGGCGCTGACCGCTGCCGGCGAGCCGGGGGAGACGGCCGGCCCGGACCCGTCGGCGGCGTACGACGACCGTGCCGAGCTCTGGGACGCCGTCCAGTCGCTGCCGCCGCGGATGCGGGCGGTCCTGGTGCTGCGTTACTGGGAGGACCTGTCCGAGGCCGACACGGCGGCGGCACTGGGGTGCTCGGTGGGCTCGGTGAAGAGCCAGGCGTCCCGCGGGCTCGACCGGCTGCGCGACGTGCTCGCCGGGCAACGCCAAGACGACGAGACGTGGGCCGCGGCCGCGGAGGTGGTGTCATGACCGAGCAGATCGAGCACGAGCTGACCGCGATGTTCCGCGACCGGGCTGAGCGCCTCGACGTCCTCCCGGCGCCGTCCAGGGCACAGGTTCGCCGGGGGACGCTCCAGGCGGGTCTCGCCCTCGCCTCGGTGCTGGCGGTACTCGCCGGCGTCGTCCTGGCGGGCGCCCGGCTGGCGGACGGCGCGGGCTCCGGCGCCGTGACGTCCACGACGGCAAGCGGCCAGCGCGCCCTCGCCGACCTGTCGAAGGCGCTGCGCAAGACGTTGGCCGCACGCATGGTCGCCACGACCACGACGGTCGGGGTGCCGAGCAAGAAGAACACCAAGGCTCCGGACCTGGGCTTCAGCGCGGCCCTGGGCCGCGGGGAGACGCACAAGACGACGTACGACGGCCGCGCCGGACTGGCGGTGGAGACCGGCCCGGACGGCCAGGTCGAGACTCTCGCCGTGGGTGATGTCCTCTACGTCCACACGGACCAGCGAAACGACCGCTTCTTGCCGGTGACTATCGGGTGGGTCCGCTATACCAAGGCGCAGGGCACGAGCACGGCCGACTGGAGGCGGCAGGAGGTCCAGCGCGCCATTCCCGGCCTCCTCCAGCTGTACACCGAGCCGCCCCTGAGCGTCGACGAGCGAAACGGGCGAATCCGGCTGTCCGGCCCGGACCTGGCCGGGATGCAGCCCGTGACGGTCGTGCAGCTCGACAGCTCGGGCATGATCCGCTCGGTCACGAGCCGTTGGCTGCTGACGATGGCGAACGCCGCGAGCGACCGGCTCGACCGGGTGACCTTCCGGCCCTTGCGCGGCGCGATGCCCTCCATCGAGGCGCCGTCGCCGGCGAACGTCATCAGCAGCGACGACTACGGCGCCGAGAAGGCGAACTACGAGGCGCAGACGAACTGCCCGACGCCGCCGCCGTCGACGGCACCCGACGGCACGGTCGTGCACACCCAGGTGGACTGCCTACCGCCGCCGCCCGGCGCAACGCCGGCCCCGACGTCGACCACGCCGAGGTAGGGGCTGGGTCCCGATTCCCACCACTTGACATAACATTGCTTATCGGCGCAACGCTGAGCGTGGTGAACCCGCGGCGCCCCTGGTGCGTCCTACCTCCGTACACGGGGAATCCCGTACGTACGCACTGCGTTACGACGGGTGAAGGTCCACGGCCAGGAGGCAAGCATGGGTGAGCGAGTCCTCCGGGGCAGCCGCCTCGGGACGACCAGTTACGAGACCGACCGCAACACCGACCTGGCGCCGCGCCAGGACATCGCGTTCGACTGCCCGCACGGCCACGAGACCCGCGTCCCCATGAGCTCCGAGGCCGAGCTGCCGGCCGTCTGGGAGTGCCGCGTCTGCGGTGCGCCCGCGCTGCGGCGCGACGGCGAGCAGCCCGAGGTTAAGAAGGGCCGGGTCGCCCGCACCCACTGGGACATGCTGCTCGAGCGCCGCTCGATCGACGAGCTCGAGGACGTGCTGAGCGAGCGGCTGGCCGAGCTCCACGCCAGCCAGAAGAGTCACAAGAAGAGCGCCTGAACCTAGCGGCGAGGTCGAGACCTCGCCGGGCGAAAGCGTGACTTTGCCGCCCACACGGTTACCCGCCAGAGCGCTTCGACGACGATCTTCTGGTTCATCTTGCTGACGCCGGCCGTCCGCTCGACGAACGTGATCGGCACCTCCACCACCCGCCACCCGGCCTGCCAGGCCCGCCACACGAGGTCGACCTGGAAGCAGGACCCCTGCGACGCGATGTCGCCCAGTTCCATCCCCGCGAGCACGTCCCGCCGGTACACCCGGAATCCCCCGGTCGCGTCCCGGACCGGCAGCCCGAGCGCCAGCCGGGCGTAGGTGTTGCCGCCGCGCGAGAGCAGCTCCCGCCGCCGCGGCCAGTCGACGACCGCGCCGCCCTCGACCCACCGCGACCCCAGCACCACGTCCGCCGTTGGCAGCGCGGCCAACAGGTCGGGTAGCTGCTCGGGCGCGTGCGAGCCGTCCGCGTCCATTTCGACTAGCGCGTCGTACCCACGCTCGAGGCCCCAGCGGAAGCCCGCGACGTACGCCCCGCCCAGGCCGGACTTCGCTTCCCGGTGCAGCACGTGCACCCGCTCGTCGCGCGCGGCGCGGGCGTCGGCCAGGTCGCCGGTGCCGTCCGGGCTGCCGTCGTCGACGACGAGTACGTCCGCGGCCGGGACCGCCGCCGCCAGCCGGTCGAGGACCGGGTCGAGGTTGTCCCGCTCGTTGTACGTGGGGACGACCACCAGCACCCGCTCGCTCATGGCTTCGGCTCCACGAGGGTCACGGTCGCGTCCGGCTCGGGCGCCGGCTGGCCCGGGACGCCGGCGGACCCGGCTGGCGCCCCCACAGTCTGCCGGCGGCGCGGCCACACCGCGCCCGCGACGGCCAGCAGCCCGGCCAGCGCCGCGACCCGCTCCGGCCAGGCGCCGAGCCGGTCGGCGAGCGTCGTACCGTCGCGCAGCGGCACCGCGGCGACCAGCCGGGCAGGGACGAAGACGCCGGTCCGCGCGACGACCCGCCCGTCCGGCCGGATGACCGCGCTCACGCCGCTCGTCGCGACGACCACGACCGCGCGCCCGTGCTCGACGGCGCGCAGCCGGCTCATCTCGAGCTGCTGGGCGGTCTCCCCGCCTCGGCCGTCGTCGCCGCGGTGCTCGTACGTCGCGTTGTTGGTCTGGACGACGAGCAGCCGGCCGCCGCCGCGCACCGCGTCGCGGACCACGCCGTCGTCGGCGACCTCGAAGCAGATCACGTCGGCGATCGTCGCCGGGCCCACGCGCAGCACACCGGGCCGGTGACCTGCCGCGAAATCCTTGGAAATCAAAGAAAAACGGTGCACCAGCTTGGTCAGGACGCTGCGCCAGGGGAGGTACTCGCCGAACGGCACGAGGTGCCGCTTCAGGTAGCGCTCCCCCGGCCCCGTCGCCGGCGACCAGACGACCGCCGCGTTGCTGACGTGGTCCGGCCCCGGCCCGTCGAGGACGGCTCCAACCAGCACCGGTACGCCGACCGCCGCCACGGCCCGGCTGACCATCGCGCCGGCGACCGGGTCGGTCGTCGGGTCGTCGTCCGAGGCGTTCTCCGGCCAGACGACGAGGTCCGGGCGGGCCACCCGGCCGGCGGCGACGTCGGCGGCCAGCGCCAGCGTCTGGGCCGAGTGGTTGGCCGTCACGGCGCGGCGCTGGGCGAACTCCTTGAGCCCCAGCCGCGGCACGTTGCCCTGGATCGCCGCCACGACGACGTGGGCCGGCCCGCGGGTGCCGTCGCCGCCCGTTGGCACCTGGACGAGCCAGCCGCCGCCGAGGAGCGCGACGCCAACCGCCAGCACGGCCGCGACGGCGGGAACCGACGGGCCGCGCCGCCGTACGGCGAGGAGGCCGCCGGCGGCGAGCGCGGCGCCGACCGTCACCACGGCGAAGGTCACCAGGGGCGCTCCCCCGACCGCGGCCCACGGCAGCAGCGGGCCGTCGGCCTGGCCGAAGGCGATCCGGCCCCACGGCAGCCCGCCGAACGGCCAGCGGTCGCGGGCGAACTCGACCGCCACCCACACGAACGGCGTCGCGACGGGCCACCAGCGGCGCCGGCCGACGAGCGCGAGGCCGAGGCCGAGCAGCGCGAACCACAGGCTGTAGACGGTCGCGACGACGAGCCAGGCGTCGACTCCGATGCCGCGCAGGAAGGCGAACGTCGGCACGAGCTGGCCGAGGCCGACGGCGTACCCGAACAGCAGGGCGGCGCGCGGCGTCAGCTCGCTCGCCACGGCGGCCACCGCCGCGACCGCGAGCGGCGCGGCCCACCACCACGAAAGCGGCGGCAGGCTGGTCCACAGCGCGACGCCGGCACCGGCCCCGGCGAGCAGCCTCAGCGCCGCAGGCGCAGACACCGGCACACCCCTCATCGTCGTCCCACGGCTTCGCCGCCGACGCTACCAATGCCGGGTCGTTACCCCTGAACGTGCGAATGCCGCCCTTGTGGGGCGGCATTCGGAGAGTGTCGCTGGAGGTGGGCCCGGGCGCGCCTTCGGACCGACGAGGCGCCGGCCGGATGCCGACGTTCCCGCCGTTGTCTACTGGGCACCCGGGCCCCTCCCAGGTGGTCGCACCCCGCCGACGCCAGAAGTCGCGGCCACACCCGCTCCGGCTGACCCTGGCACCTGCTCGGCGTCGACGGGTGCACGTCGCGCCGATCCTGGCCAGCCGGGACACGGGGTGGCGCCCTCTAACGCCGAGCGTCCCTGCGGTGGACGGAGGGAAAACTAACGGTTGACAGCAGTCGGCTGTCAACAGTCCTCTGACCTGCGACGATGCTCAAAACCGCAGGTCATCGCGTTGATCGACGATCTTCGCGAATTCGAGGAATCATCCGAACGGATGATTTCCGCAGTCACCTGCTGGGCCGGAATTGGACCAAGCGGCAGTTACGGCACGACGACGGTGCCGTGCGCCCGGACGACCACGGCCGGCTCGGCCAGCACGGTCGCCGCCGACGGCCCACGCGCCGGGTCGGCCCGGCAGACCACCCGGGCGACGAACGTCACGCCCCGGCTGCGCCGGCCCACCCGGTCGATCTCGGCGGTCACCTCGATGACGTCGCCGGCCTGCACCGGCGCCAGGAACTCGACGCTGTCGTACGCCGCGAACAGTCCCTCGTCGCCGTCGGTGCGGATGCACAGCTCGGTCGCGGCGTCGCCGAACAGCCCGAGCACGTACGCGCCGTCGACGAGCCCCCCGCCGTAGTGGGCGGCGTGGTGCGCGACGTAGCGGCGGTGCTCGACCCGCACGCCTTCGCTGGCGCCGGAGACCGAGCCGGTCATGCCGCCACCCGGCGCTGGGCGAGGGCGTGGACGAGGTACGACGCGACCTCGCGCGGAGTGGTGCCCTTCGCGAAGATGCGGTCGACCCCGAGCTCGGCGGCCATCCGTGGCTCGAACCGTGGGCCGCCGACGACGACCAGCGGCCGGGGTGTCGTGGCGGGCCAGCCGGCCGCGAGCTCCTCGGCGACCAGCCGGACGTGGTGCAGGTGCGCGTCGCGCTGGGTCACGACCTGGCTGACCAGGAGCGCGTCGGCCTGCTCCGCGACTGCCCGCTCGACCAGGTGCGCCGGGTCGACCTGGGCACCGAGGTTGACCACCCGCAGCTCCCGGTAGTACTCGAGCCCCTTCTCCCCCGCGAACCCCTTGACGTTGAGGATCGCGTCGAGCCCGACGGTGTGCGCGTCGGTGCCGACGGTCGCGCCGACCACCACCAGACGGCGACCGAGCATCGACCTCACCTCGAGGTTTATCTCTTTGGCCGTCAGCAAGGGGAACTCTCGCTCGTGGACCTCGACCTCGTCGAGGTCGACGATCACGCCGGAGCGGCCGTAGACGACGAAGAAGGTGAAGTCCGGCCCGACCGCCTTCGCGTGCACGACCATCGCCGGGTCGAGCCCCATCTTGGCCGCGAACAGCGCGGCCGCGGCCTCGGCGCGCGGGCCGGCCGGCACCGGCAGCGTGAACGAGAGCTGGACCATGCCGTCGCCGGTCGTGTCGCCGTAGGCCCGGACCAAGTTCATCGTCATGCGGTCGCCTCCAGCAGCTCGGTGGCGGGGTTGAGGTAGTCGTCGGCGTGCGCGACCACGCCGTCGGCGCCGCGCCCGCCGTCGGCCGGCCGCCTGGTGACCCCGAACGTCCCGTCCGCGATGGCGGTGAACAGCCCGTCGTCGGCGATGCGCTCGAGCAGCTCGACCGACTCGGCGAGCACCTGGCGGGCCCGGGTCGCGACGAACCCGTCCGGGGCCGGCCGGAAGTCCTCGGCCAGGCCGGCGCACGCGTCGCGGACGTAGCGCACGTTCTCCAGCGCGAGGTCGCGGTCGGACAGGAACGGCGTGACGATGCCCTCGGTCATCATCCCGACGAGCAAGATCGACTGGTCGGTCATCACGCCGGCAAGGTTGAAGAACGCGTCGAGCAGGTAGCCGAAGAAGACGTTGCCGGTCATGTGCTTCGTCGGCGGCATGTACTTCAGCGGCGCGTTCGGGAACAGCTCGCGGACCAGCTGCGCGTGGGCGAGCTCGAGCCGGAACTGCTCGGGCAGCGCCGGGTTGATCTCGAACGCGTGGCCGAGGCCGAGCTGCCAGTCCTGCAGGCCGGCCTCGAGGCCGAACCGCTCGTTGAGCAACTGGCTAACGACGACCGTGTGCGCGGCGTCGACCGCATCGGCGGTGGTGAGGTAGTTGTCCTCGCCGGTGTTGATCACGATCCCGGCACGCGCATGGATTTGTCGACTAAACCGCTGGTCGATAAAGGTACGCCGTGGGTTGATGTCGCGGAAGATGATTCCGTACATGCAGTCGTTGAGCATCATGTCGAGCCGCTCGAGGCCGGCGAGCGTGGCGATCTCGGGCATGCACAGGCCGGACGCGTAGTTGGTCAGGCGCACGTAGCGGCCAAGCTCGGCCGAGACGTCGTCGAGCGCCGCCCGCATCAGCCTGAAGTTCTCCTGGGTCGCGTAGGTCCCGGCGAAGCCCTCCCGGGTCGCGCCCTCGGGGACGTAGTCGAGCAGCGACTGGCCGGTCGACCGGATGACCGCGATGACGTCGGCCCCCTCCCGGGCCGCGGCCTGGGCCTGGGGGATGTCCTCGTGGATGTCGCCGGTGGCGACGATCAGGTAGATCCACGGCTTCGGCGGGTCGCCGAGCTTGCGCAGCAGCCGGTCACGGGTCTTGCGGTTGCGGTCGATGGTCGCGATGCCGCGCGCGACCGCGCGCCGCGACGCGGTCACGGCGGACTGCCGCTCGCGCCCTTCCGGTACGGCGAAGGCCACTCCCCCGGCGGCCGCCTTCTGGGCCAGCGCGGCGAGGTCGGTGTGGCCGCCCCGGCGCAGCTCGTGCCAGACCGGCAGTGCCACGCCGTGGCCGAGGCCCACGTCGGCGGCGACCGCGTCGACCAGCCGGTTGACCCACGGGATGCCCTCGGCGTCGGCGCCGGTGAGGCCGGCCAGCCGGAGCACGGCCCGCTCGACCGATGTCGTCGTATGGGTCCGGGCCAGCTCGATGACCGGCGCGGCCGCGCGCTCGGCCAGCGCACGCGCCCGGCGTACGGTCCGCTGGTCGAGCCGCAGCAGGTTGCGGCGCACGGTGTCTGTCACTGGCTCACCTTGAGGTCGAGACCTAGACGCGCGTCGAAGACCTGTTGGACCCCGCGCTCCGCGCGGAACAGGCCGAGCGCAAGGTCGGCGTGTCCGGGCGTGTAGCCGTTGCCGATCACCAGGTCGACGTCGGCGGCGAGGCCTTCGGCCCCGAGCGCGGCCGCCGAGAACGACGTCGCCATCGAGAAGAACACGACGGTGCCGCCCGCGGCGGTGGCGAGCACGGCGGCACCTTCGCAGCCGGGTACGTCGACGCACACGACCGTCACGTCGGCCGGCTGGCCGACCGCCGCGGCCAGCCCGACCGGGTCGCGGGCGTCGGCCACGACCACCTCGTCGGCCAGGCCGGCGGCGCGCAGCAGCGCGGCCTCTCTCTCGTCGCGGACGACCCCGACCACGCTGCCGGCCCCGGCGTTGCGGGCGGCGGCCAGGGAGAGGCAACCACTCTTGCCCGCGGCACCGAGCACGGCCACCCGCGGGTGCGGGTAGCGCCCGACGACGCGAGCGGTCAGCGCCGGCGCCCCGCAGACGTCGAAGACCGCGAGGGCGAGCTCGACCGGAAGGTCGTCGGGCAGGACGGCGGCGATCGACCGGCCGAACAGGATCGCGTGCCCCTCGGCCGGGACCTGCTCGCCGCGGCCGTCCCAGCTGGCGAGGCCGTCGTCGAGCGCGAGCGGCGTCAGCGTCAGCGAGACGAGGGTCGCGACCCGCTGGCCGGGCACCAGGCCGAGCGGCGAGGCCGGCCCGGTCTCGTCCACCGTGCCGACGAGCATCCCGCCGGACCCGGTGACCGGGTTGTGCATCTTGCCCCGCTCCGTCACGATCCGCACGACCTCGGCCCGAACGGCGGCACCGTCGCCGGCGTACGTCTCGTGCAGCTGCCGGTACGACGCCGCGTCGAGGTTGAGCCTCGAGACGCGGACCCGCGTCTCGTCGTCGTACAGCTCCGGGCTGGGGTCGAGCCGCCAGGCGGCCTGCGGGAGCACGCCGACCGGCTCGACCACGCGATGCAGGCCGATCGGCGAGCCAGGCCCTTTTGTCACCCCACTCATCCAATTCGGGAAATTCTACGGTCGGTCGTTGTCCTTGCCGAATGTTCTCCGTATCGTGCAGCTAAAGGCAAGTCTGACGCACGGAGGCACGATGGACCAGCCGTACGCATACCGGCGCCGCGAGCTGGTCGAGCCCGACTGGACCCGGCTGCCGGCCTGGCGTGCGGTCACCGCGGCCGAGTGGCGCGACCCGCAGTGGCAGCGGGCGCACTGCGTGAAGAACGTCGCCCAGCTACGCGCCGTCTACGGCGACCTGCTCGACGACGCGTTCTACGCCGACGTCGAGCGGGACCAGGCCGAGCGCGCCACGATGACCATCCTGCTGCCGCCGCAGATGGTCAACACGATGGTGCCCGGCGCAGTGCCGACGACCGACGCGATGTACGCCGACCCGGTCCGCCGCTACATGCTGCCGGCGTTCTCCGACCGGGACCCCAACTGGCCGAGCCACCCGCGGTCGAGCCGCGACTCGCTGCACGAGGCGGAGATGTGGGCGGTCGAAGGGCTCACCCACCGCTACCCGACCAAGGTGCTGGCCGAGCTGCTGCCCACCTGCCCGCAGTACTGCGGCCACTGCACCCGGATGGACCTCGTCGGCAACTCGACGCCGCAGGTGACGAAGCACAAGTTCACCCTCAAGCCGGTCGACCGGCTCGACGCGATGGTCGACTACCTGCGCCGTACGCCCGGCGTCCGCGACGTCGTCGTCTCCGGCGGCGACGTGGCGAACCTGCCCTGGCCGCGGCTCGAGTCGTTCGTCGAACGTCTGCTCGAGATCGAGACGGTCCGCGACATCCGGCTCGCCTCGAAGGCGCTGATGGGCCTCCCCCAGCACTGGCTGGCCGACGAGGTCCGGGCCGGGATGGCCCGGCTGGCCGCGACCGCCCTGGCCCGCGGCGTCGACCTGGCCATCCACACCCACGTCAACAACGCCAACTCGGTGACGCCGCTGGTCGCCGAGGCGGCGGCGGCCATGCTCGAGACGGGCATCCGCGACGTGCGCAACCAGGGCGTGCTGCTGCGCGGCGTCAACGCCACCCAGGAGGACCTGCTCGACCTGTGCTTCGCGCTCCAGGACGACGCCAAGATCCTCCCGTACTACTTCTACGTCTGCGACATGATCCCGGGCAGCGAGCACTGGCGGACCTCCGTCGCCGAGGCGCAGCAGCTCCAGCACGCGATCATGGGCTACCTGCCGGGCTTCGCGACGCCGCGGATCGTCGTCGACGTGCCGTACGTCGGCAAGCGCTGGGTGCACCAGCTCGAGTCCTACGACCGGGTGCGCGGCGTCTCGACATGGACGAAGAACTACCGGACCAGCGTCGAGCGGGACGACCCCGAGGCGCTGGACCGGCGCTACGAGTACTACGACCCGATCTCCACGCTGCCGGCCGAGGGGCAGGAGTGGTGGGCGCGCGAGGCGCTCGCGGCCGCGCCGGACCAGGTCCGCGCCGCCGAGGCGAGCCGGGCCGCCGCCGCCGCGCTGGTCGAGGCGTAGTCGACCGCGTGGGCCGGCTACGTTGCCGACCGGCTGGGTCAGTGGCCGAGGGCGGCGTTCATCACCTGGACGTAGCCGAACGCGCCGCCGACCGCGTCGGCACGCACCCGCCCCGGCAGCCGCTGCCGCACCTGGCGGAGGAACGTCGCGACGTGCATCGCCCGAGTGACCGGGTTGAGGTGCAGCGTGCTCGGGTGCAGCGTGCTGGGGTGTAGCGCGCTCAGGTGCACGACGCCGATGCGGGCCGGCCGCAGCGGGGCGCGGGCCGCCGACCGCGAGGCGCGCGGCGCGGCGTAGGTGTAGGTGCGAGTGTGGGTGGCCGGCCGGCTCGTGCTGGTCGTGGCCCGCGGCGCGGTGGCGCCGTAACGCAGCCGGAACAGCTCGTCGACGTACAGCCGGCCGTCGGAGCCGCGGGCGGTGCCGACGCCGATCTCGGCGTACGTCGAGGACAGGATGTTGGCCCGGTGCGGCGAGGAGCCCATGAAGGCCTGCTGGATCTCCGAGACGCTGCCGCCGACGCCGACGTTCTCCCCCATCGCCTGCCAGCAGCAGACCTGGCCGCTGGCGTTCGGGTTGTGCTCGAGGGTGCGGTTGGCGGCCATGTGCGCGGCCCAGCGGTTCGCGATCGAGGTGAGGTCGGAGGCCACCGAGTACGCGTGCAGGCCGTGTTGCGAGCGGGCCGCGTTGGTGTCGGAGACGAACTGCGCGTCGGAACCGCTGTCGGCGCTGGCGAGCGTCGGTGCGGCAAGCGTCGCGGTCACGGCCAGCACGAGGGCAGCCGGAAGCGAACGGTGGAAAAGCACGAGGAATCTCCCGCTGAGCGTGGGTCAGGGCTCCGGCGAAGCCCCCCGGTGGAACGCTGTCCACCATGCCCGAAATGTCGCTGTCACCACAATCTGACACTCCGTGTCGGCACACAGAGTTATGGGCGCAGGTCAGAGCGCCGGCGGCCGGCCCTCGTACGGCGTCGACAGGACGACGGTCGTGCGGGTCGAGACGTTGGCCGCGGCGCGGATCTCCTGGAGCAGCGCTTCGAGCGCGCCGGGGTCCTTCACCCGGACCTTGAGGATGTAGCTCTCGTCGCCGGCGACGCTGTGGCAGGCCTCGATCGCGTCGAGGTGGGCGAGCCGGTCGGGCGCGTCGTCGGGTGCGGCCGGGTCGATCGGCTTGATCGAGACGAACGCGGTGAGCGGCAGGCCGATCTCGTCGGCGTCGACGTCGGCTCCGTAGCCGCGGATGACGCCGCGTTTCTCCAGCCGCCGGACCCGCTGGTGGACCGCCGAGACGGACAGGCCGGTGTCCTTCGCCAGGTCGGTGAAGCTGCGCCGCCCGTCGTGCGCGAGCAGCCGCACGATCTCGCGGTCGAGGTCCTCCACGCGCTGACCTTACGACGTTTCGGCGCCGGGCCGGACACGGCGAAGGCGCCACCCCTCGAGGGGCGTGGCGCCTTCTGCTGCCGTTAGCGGACCTGGCTGATGGAGCCGTCCGAGTTACGGACGTACTTCACCGCCGTGCCGATCTGAGTTCCAGACCGGTCGGTGTCGTGCGCGGCCGGAGCCGCGTGGTGCACCGACGCGCGGTTGTTCGCCGCGCCCGCCGCAGCGGGAACGGCAGGGAGCGCCGCGCTGCCCACCACCCCCGCCGTAGCGAGGATGAGCGAGGCGCGCCCCGCCGTCCTGCGTAGGACCGTGCGCATGGAGTGCTCCCGTCCTTAGAGGCTTACGCCTCTCCGGCCGGACCGGTCTCGCCACTCACTCCCCGAGCAACCTAGGCGACCGTTTGTCTCCGTGCCTCCCGCGGGCGCTACCGCGGCAGGTCGGTGAGGGTCGCTCGGATCACCGTGTCCCGCGTCCTCGGCGGTTGCCGGGGACACTGAAGGCTTCGGCGGACATACGTCTCGGCTTGAGGTGTCGCTCGGAGGAATCGATGGCGGTGTGGATCGGCTTGTTACGCGCGGTCAACGTCGGCGGCCGGGCGCTGCCGATGCCGGTCCTGTCCGGGGTTGTCGCCGGCCTCGGAGGCAAGGACGTACGGACCTACCTGCAGAGCGGGAACGTCGTCTTCTCTGCGTCGCGGCAGGTCGCGTCGAGCCTGTCCGGGGCGCTGTCGAACGCGGCCGGGTTCGACGTACCGGTGCTGCTGCGGTCCGCCGCCGAGCTCGCCGCCGTGGTCGCGGACCAGCCGCTCGACGGGCCGGTGTCCGCGTGGCACGTGACGTTCCTGGAGTCGCGGCCGGCGGCCGCTGCGGTCGCGGCGCTGGACCCGTCGGCGTACGGCGGCGACTCGTTCCTCGTCCGCGGGCGGGAGGTCTACCTGCGGACACCCGGCGGGTACGGGCGGACGAAGCTGACCAACGCGTTCTTCGAGCGCAAGCTCGGGGTCGTCGCGACGACGCGCAACTGGCGGACGGTCTGCGCGCTGGCCGAGATGTCCGGCGGCGACTCGCGTTAAGTTGTCGTGCCTCGTCCGGGGCTCTCGGCTGCTTGGGGGGATCGTGGTGACGCTCGACCGACGTCAGCTACTCAAGGCCGTCGGGGCCGGCGCCCTGCTGAGCGCGATGGGGTCGCGACTCGTCGGGTCGGACGCGGCCGCCCGGACCGACGGGCAGACGCCCCGGCTCCAGTGGGTTCCCGTCGGCAACGCCCCGATCGCGCGGATCGCGAGCGGCAACGAGCACGAGGCCGAGCTACTGCACCCGACCTTGCTGCCGTTGCGGTCGCTGACCGGCTGGGCCGGCGCGCCGAAGTGGATGTTGTGGGCCTGGCACCACGACACCAACCCGACGAACCCGCACTTCCACGCGTGGACGTCGGACGACGTCGAAGGCGGCGCGTTCGCCGCGGCGCCGCCGATCCCCCGCCCGGCGGGCGACTACGTCGCGGCGCCCGGCGTCAACCGGGTCTACTCCTACGGCCACTTCTCCAGCGGTGACATCGTCTGGGACCCGGTCGGCGGCCGGCTCGTCTCGACGCCGCACAGCGTCGCGACCTCCCGCCCCGCGTCGCTGGCGGAGACGCCGCAGGACTCGTTCATGATGGAGTCGCGGGACGGGCTGACGTGGTCCTGGCTGGACGGCTCGCCGGTCGCGCGGCTCTCCTGCGGCACGGTCTCCGACCTCGACTCCAACCACACCGGCTACGGTCGGCTGCTGCGCGACCTCGACGGGCAGGCGCAGACGCTCGGCGGCCGCTACTGGTGGATCTACCGCGGCGGCCACCACCTGACCTCGAGCCAGGTCTCCTACTGCACTCCCCTGCTCGCGTCGGCGTCGTCGATCGGCGGGCCGTGGACGAAGGTCGGGAAGGCGTTCGACACGGCGTACCAGAACGCGACGCTGCTCGGGTTCGACTCGTTCCTGCTGACGGCGGGGACGCCCGGCGTCTTCTACTCGACCGCGACGCCGGCCTTCGCGCCGATCGTCACGTCGTACGCGCAGTCGTCGACGGCGGGCGCGATGGCGTTCCCGGACCCCGGCGTGCCGCTCGCGTTGGCGAGCCAGCCCCGGGTCGAGGCGCCGAACGTGCCGGGGCAGGTCTTCGCGGCCGGCACCAACGTCGTGCGGGACCCGGCGACGCACCAGCAGTACCTCGTGCA
The DNA here is from genome assembly GCA_030840525.1 of Frankiaceae bacterium. Taxonomy (GTDB): domain Bacteria; phylum Actinomycetota; class Actinomycetes; order JAFAQI01; family JAFAQI01; genus BP-197. Next base: position 13,227 of record JAVEEI010000049.1, on the reverse strand, counting down.
GGTGGTGAACAACGCGCGCTACAGCGCGGACACCACGGTGACGCCGCCGACCGCGACGCCGCACGTGACCTCGAGCGACATCTGGCTGTTCAAGGCCGTCGTGGCCTGAGGCCCACCTGCCTTCGGTTGCGAGTTGTCAGCGCGTGGCGGGGCTATGGCCCGGCGTGGTGCTGACAAGTCGGCCGGTGACGTCGCGGAGCAGGGCGTCGCGCAGCCGCGGCGAGAGCTCGGCGAAGGCCGCGGCGTCGATGTGCAGCAGCCGCATCCGCGTTCTCGACACGACGCTCGCGTTGCGCAGCGCCGTCCGGGCGAGTGCGACCTCGCCGACGACGTCACCCGCGGTCAGCGTCGCGACGGTCTTGCCGCCGCTCACCACCGCGGCGGTGCCTTCGATGATGAGGTAGCACGCATCCGCCGGCGTCTCCTCGTGCACGAACGTCCAGCCGGACGGGATCGTCGTCTCGCGTCCTCGCTTGACCAGCTCGCGCACGTCGCTCGGCCGCGCGGCACTCAGCAGCGGGGACGCCGCGACCGCGGCGCGTAGCGACTGGCTCATCCCTGGCTCCCTTTGTCCCGGTCGGTGCTGCCGACGGTCGCACGACGATGGCTCGGGATGCGACCCGCAGACGTCGTAGCGGTCGGCAAGCCGACAATTTGCGTCAACTTGCCGACACTTCGATGCACGGCGGGCTGGACTGGCCGCCGCGCGTGCCGAGACTGGGCGCTACCACGCATAGAGGGGGATCGCCGGTGCATCGCACGATCGTCGTCGGGACCGACGGTTCGCCGACCGCGGACAGAGCCGTCGACGTCGCGGGCAGCCTGGCCCGCGCCGGCAACGACGAGCTGCACGTCGTCATGGCCTACCGCGCCGTACGGACCGCTGCGCTCGCCAGTGCGGGCGGGGCCGGCGACGTCTCCGTACCCGTACCGGCGTGGGCCGACGATGCCGAGCGCGACGCGGCCGAGGCGGTGTTGCAACGCACTCGCGACCGGCTCGCGCGCGACGGCGTGCACGCGACCGTGACGGCGCGGTACGGCGAGGCCGCGGACGCGCTGCTCGCGACCGCCGAGGAGCTCGACGCGCAGCTCATCGTCGTCGGCAACCGCGGGATGACCGGCGTACGCCGTTACCTGCTCGGCAGCGTCGCCAACCGGGTCGCCCACCATGCCCGGTGCAGCGTTCACATCGCCCATACCGGCTGACGTCCCACGATGACGACCCGGGTACGCCGGTCCGCCGCGGCCGCGGTGGTGCTGACGGTTTCGATCGCGACCGGGGTGCTCGCCAGCCCGCAGCCGCCGCACGAGTCGACGTCGTACGTCACTCGCGCGCTGCCACCCGCCGCCCCGGTCGCGACCGACTTCAACGGCCGCAACGACGACTACGAGCCGGCGGTCGCGGTCGGCGGTGACGGCACGCGCTGGGTCGTCGCGAACATCATGCAGACCGCGGCCGTCGACACGACGACGACGCCACCGTCGTCGCGCAAAGGGCCGGACTCGCGCGAGCTCGAACTTCTGTCCGGCGCCGACGTCTGGCGGTCGACCGACAATGGCCGTACTTTTCGTTGGCTGACAAGCCTTTTCACCACGAACGGGACCGCACCCGGGACCGGCGGCGAAGACAGCGACATCGCGGTCGCGCCGCAACGCAACCCGTCGACCAGCCGCTACAACGTGTACGTCGTCAGCAACTGGGTCGCGTCGGCGTCCGTCGCGATCTCGACCGACGGCGGGTCGACCTGGCAGACGATGGCCCTCGGCGGCGTCGAGCCGCTGACCGACCGCCCGTACGTGACCGCCGACGGCCCGTGCACGTTCTACATCACGTATCACGCCTTGCAGGCGGCTTCCGTCGCGGTGAACCGGTACGACGCGTGCGGTGGTGCGTCGGCTCCGGCGACTCCGGTGCCGGGGCAGCCACTCGACCCCGCGGCCGGTGTCGACGCGACGCTCGACGCGGCCGCGCTGGTGAACCGGATCGGCAAGCCGGTCGTCGACCCGGTGTCGCACGCGCTCTACGTGCCGATGCTGCAGTGCGACTCGACGTCGGTCACGGCGCACGAGGGCGACGCGACGTCGAGCAGCGGTTGTGGCGGTCGCGGCGAGGTCGTCGTCGCGGTGAGCCGCGACGGTGCCAGCACGTTCGCGCTGAAGCATGTCGCGTACGTCGCCGACGGCCGGGTGCCGACGTGGGGCGTGTCGGCCGCGGTCGGAAGGCACGGCCGTCTGTTCGTGAGCTGGAGCGACGACGTGCATGCGTACGTCGCAATGTCGCCGGACGGTGCGAGCACGTGGTCGGTGCCCGCGCGCATGGATCTCGCGCAGACGCGCGCCGTCTACCCGACGCTCGCCGTCGGTCCCGCGGGCGACCTCGCCGCCGCGTGGTACCAGGCCGACGCGACATCGTGGCCGCACGGCGATGTCGACGCGAACGCCGCGCCATCAGACGCGACCTGGCGGTTCGTCATCGCGACGTCGAGTGACGGCGTGCACTGGCGCCCGGACGTCTTGCCCGCGGTCGTGCACGCCGGGCCGGTCTGCACGTACGGCACGGCATGCTCGAGCGACACCCGGGCGCTGTACGACAACCTCGGCCTCGCCATGGGTAGCGACGGCACCGTCACCGCGGCGTACATGGACGACCAGCCTGGAGGCACGATCGCGGCCGACCACGTCGTCTACTCGACGAGCTACCGGGTCAGATCGGCGCGGTAGCCCGCGGCTGGACCGGCACTCCGCTGGTGACGTCGGGCAGCGCGACTGTTGCGGACCGGATCCCGAGTGCCGCGAAGAGCTCGTTGCGTTCGTGCAGCAGCTCGTCGTCCGGCAGGTTGCCCGCCTCTACGTCGAGACGGATCAGCGCGTCGAGCGCGGCCGCGATGTCCGGCCGTTGCTGCATTTCTCGAGCTTCGGCGAGGCTGAGCAGGTAGGCCTCGCGCGCACCCTCTCGGTCGCCGCAGTGCAGCACCGCGAGCCCGCGGACGCGTTCGAGCAGCGGCAGCACGCCGCGCCGGTCCGGGCCGGACACTCCCCCGATGTGCCGCTCGCACTGCACCAGCGCGTCGTGCGGGCGGCCCTCGTGCACGAGGCACTCCAACAATCGGGCGTCGATGTCGGCGACCGCCATCGCGTCGCCCGCGCGCACCTCGTCGGAACGCGCCGCGGTGAACAGCCGCTGGGCGTCGTCGTACCGGCTTTGCTTCGCGGCAGCACGGCCGAGCAGCGACGTCGTCCAACCGGTCCACTCCGGGGTCTCGGCGCTGCGGAAGACACGCAGGCTCGCGTGCGCGAGGCGCTCGGCTTCCGCGACGCGGCCCTGGTCGACGAGGATCTCCACGATGTTGACCGCGGCGATGGCCGCGTTCCACGTGTCGCCGACCTTGTCGAGCAACTGCTTCGCGGCGCCGTAGTGCCCGAGGGCCTCGCTCCAGTCGCCCTGGTAGTACGCGCGGATCCCGAGATGGTTGAGCAGCCCGGCGGCGCGCACATGCTCGCCGAGGTCGGTCCAGATCTGCAAGGCCATACGCGCCTGGTGCTCGTGCCGGTAGTCGCCGAGACCGATCGAGGCGATGTCGAGGTACTGGTAGGCGTCGGCGAGGACGTCGCGCTCGCCGGAGCGCGACGCCGCGTCGACCGCGCGGTGCGCCCAGGCGAGTGCCTCGCGATGCCGGCCCTGGCCGCACCGCACCTGCGCGTAGCACGCGGCGAGCCGGCCGATCGTCGCCTGCCCTTCGACCGACGTGTCACCGGTCAGCAGAGTGAGGCCGCGACCAAGATGGCGTACGGCGCTCGCGACATTGCCGGCCCGTCTTTGCACCCGCGCACGGCGCAACGCGATGCGCGCCCACGCGAGGTCGTCGCCGGCATAGCGGCGGGCGACCGCGAGCGCGGCGTCCGCCCGGGTCAAGTCGCCGAGGGCGTACCACGCCGCGCCGAGCGTCTCGGCCAACTCGCAGCGCAGCGCGGCCGGTGCGGGCGGCGCGGCCCGGGCAGCGTCGAGCGCGCGGCGGTAGAACGTTGCGGCGTCCGCGAGCGCGAACCGCTCCCGCGCGAGGTCGCCGGCCCGGCGGGCGTAGTCGACGGCCCGGTCGAACTGCCGCGCCTCGTAGAAGTGCGTCGCCATCGCCGCGATGTCGTCGTGCGAGCGTTCGCCGTACTGCCGCTCGAGATGCTCCCCCGCCGCCGCGTGCATCCGCACGCGCTGCCGGTACGGCAACGCCTCGTACGCCGCGTCGCGGGCGAGACTGCTGCGGAACCGCGCGTGCTCGCCGTCGCGGCCGACGAGCGGGGCGATGTCCCGCCACGTCCGCGCGGTGAGTGGAATCGACAACTCGCGGGCGAGGTCCTCCAGTAGCGCAATACGGAACGACGTGCCGAGCACGGCTGCGAGCCGCAGCACTCGTCGCGACTCCGGCGGGACCGCGTCGATCGCCGCGGTGAGGACGCCTTCGAGGGTCGCGGGTAGACCGTCGAGGTCGCCGAGGCGGCGGTAGCCGTCGAGCAGCTCGGCAAGGAAGAGCGGGTTGCCGGCGGCGCGTTCGCCGATCGCGCGCGCGACGTGCGGCGGCAGCGGCTGGTCGTCGGTGACGGCATCGAGAAGCGCCGCGGTCGCGTCGTCGTCCAGCGGTCCCAACGCGAGCGGTACGTCGTCCGGCAGCCGGCGGGCTGCCTCGCCCGGTCGCGCACACGCGACGACGAGCCACGGCCGGCTGCCGGCGGCTCGCGCGACCGACCTCAGTAGCTGCGCCGACGCGTCGTCCAGCAGGTGCGCGTCGTCGAACCACAGCATCGTTCCGCGTTGAAGGACCGCGGTGAGCAGCTCGACGACCGCGTCGTCGAGTCGCGCCGCACCGAACCGTTCGTCCAGCGCCTCGAACTCCGGCGTCGACCCGAGCTCGACGTCGAGAACGGCGCCGAACAACGGAAGCCGCGCCTCCAGGTCCGGCGCTCGACTGCGCACCAGCCGGCGCAGCGCGGTCGCGACGTCGGTTGCACCCGCCGCCGTCCCGGCCTCGCGCCGGATCAACTTGGTGAGCAGGTGGCGCCACGGCCGGTACGGCGCCGCGAGCGCGTAACCGTCGCAGCTCGTGCTCAACACGGCGTCGCCGCCGACGACGTCTTGGCAGAACTGCGCGACCAGTCTCGTCTTTCCGATGCCCGGCGCACCGGTGACGGTGACGCACGCCCCTCGCCCCGCACTCGCCGTGCGCCAGGCCGACGACAGCTCTTCGATCTCCGCCGTACGGCCGACGAACGGCCACGATGTCACCGCGAGCGTTTGGGTCTCGGCCGGCGCGACCGGTCCGACGAGCACCGCGGTGACCGGCTCGCTCTTGCCCTTCAGCGACAGCGGCGCCAGGGGCTCGGCGACGAACGTCGTCCGCGAGTTGCGCAGCACGTCGTACGTCGTCACCACCTGGCCCGGCTCGGCCGCACCCATGAGCCGTGCCGCGAGGTTGACCGCGTCACCGACGACGGAGTAGGTGCGGCGGTAGCGCGGCCCGAAGTCGCCGCAGAAGACGCGACCGCGCGCGCAACCGGCCTTCACTGGGAGCACGCCCGGTGCGTCCACGATGTCGCGCAGCGCGCACAGCATGCGTTCGTCGGCGCGGTCGTTGTTGGCCGGCGCACCCGCGACGAGGATGAGCTTTCCGCCGTCGGCTGCGATGTCGGTGCCGAGCAGGGTGATGCCGTGCCGTGCGGCCGACGCGGCCGCGGCTTCGAGGAGTGCATGCAGCGCGTCGGCGACCGCGGCCGGGCCTTGCCGCGCCAGCATTTCGTCGATGTCTCCGAACTGCACGAAGCCGGTGGTGACGACGCGGTGCTCGCTCTCCACGACACCCGCCGCGATGTGCTCGCGGACGACCGGCGGCACCGCGACGCTCACGTCGACACCGTCGTCGTCGGCCCCGGTCCGTTGCGGTTCGAGCGATGCCGGCGGTGGCGAGATCAGCCGGTAGGCGCCGCCACCCGCGTCCTCGGTCAACCCGTCGGGCAGCGCCGCGCGCGTCGTACCGCTCAGCAGCACCTCGCCAGCGGCCGCGGCCTGCTCCAGCGCGGTGACCGCCGCGACGGCCGGGCCGGTGACGACGAGCTCGCGATGCGAGCCGCCGACGAGGAAGAAGTCGAGTACGCCGCTGTGCACGCCGACCGACATGCGCAACTGCACCGACCCGCGCGTGGTGCGGACCCGACCCACCCTGCGCATGACCCGCTGCATCTCGTACGCCGCCCGCGCGGCCCGGCTCGCGTGCTGGTCGCCGGTGAACAGCAGCAGCGTCGCGTCGCCGCCCCACTTCACCAGTGCGGCGCCGTAGTCGTACGCCGGGACGAGCAGCCGGGCGAACGTGGCGTTGAGAACGTCGGCCATCTCCTCGGCGCCGACCTTGCCGCGGGCCGCGAGCTGTTCGGTGAGCGCGGTGAAGCCGGAGATGTCGGCGAACACGAAGCTGCCCCGGACCTCCCGATGGGTGTCATCGGGTGTCTCGCGAAGCCAGTCGACGACTGGTCGCGGGACGTAGGGCCGGAGCAGCTCCGTCATGGCCTCGGTCCGGGCGTCGCTCAGGTGCCGGGGATGTAGATGCCGCCGATGCTCTTCGGGTCGCCGCCGGGCGAGGTGTAGGTCACGAGCACGTCGCCGGCACCGGTCTTGTGCACCGACGTGATGCACGGCTGCCGCGCGACGAGCCCGGCGGTGCCGCACATCGGCAGCCAGCCGACGGACGTGAGGTGACCGTTGTGGTCGACGAACTGCTTCGCCGGCGAGCCGGTGTCGTAGCAGACGCCGTAGCTGCTCGCGCCGTTGTTCGGCGTCGCGTTGACGACCGACTTGTCGATCTGCAACGTCGTCGTCAACGTGCGCGACGTGTCGATGTCGGCCCAGGTCAGCTCCTGGCTGCGGCCGCTCGGCTGCGAGATCGCGAGGCAGCCCGCGTCCTGCGGCTGGTCGACCGAGAGGCCGAGGAAGTCCTGGATCGAGCCGGTCGTCGTGACGATGCGCGCGGTCGTGTCGGACGCGCTGCCGACGACGCCGGTGTCGCACCGCGCGCTCGGCGCGCAAGTGACGACGTTCGCGTACCGCGCGACGGTCATCTGCGGGTCGCTACCCGTGTTGGAGAAGTCGCCGACGATGTCGGTCCCGCCGATGACGCCGGTGGCCGACGTGGCGAAGGTGTACGCCGTCGGCACCAGCACCGTCGGCGCGTTCGCGCCGAGCGAGAGCAGCAACGACTGGCCGGGCCCGAGTGCGTTCGTCGGCGAGCTCGCGTCGGCGCTGACGGTGTTGCCGCTGACCGAGGCCGACCAGCCGGCGGCGCTGACCGTTGGCACGCCGGTCGTCGTGAAGCCGGCCGGCAGCGTCACCTGGACGTGCTCGAGCAGGTAGCCGTCGCCGGCACTCGAGTTGGTGAACGTCACCGGGAAGCCGATGCCGGACGGGTCGGTCGAGCTGCTGACGGTCGGGTACGGCTGCAGCGGCAGCGCGGCGGCGTACGTGCCGAGCGGCACCGTCGCGGTCGCGGCCCGCGCCGGTGCCTGGACGGCGGCGGTTCCGGCGACGGCGGCTAGCGCGGCAGCGGCCGTCGCGATCGATGCACGGCGAAGATTCATCCGAGTCCCCCAATGGCGGTACGGGCTGGGCGGCCCGTCGACGCATCCGCGCCCTCCGCGCGGCACTGTGCGCAGAATGCCCGCTTCGCCCCCTTACGCGCCCGCGCGGACCGCCGTACGGTCAGGAACCCGACACAACAAACCCGTCGAGTGTGACGTTCCTCGTCTTCTCAGGCGCTGAGAAGACGAGGAACGTAGCACTCGACGCGGTTACGAGGGGTCGGCGGCGAGGTGGCGGCCGATGACCATGCGCTGGATCTGGTTCGTGCCCTCGAAGATCTGCATGACCTTCACCTCGCGCATGTAGCGCTCGACCGGGAACTCGGTCGTGTAGCCGTAGCCGCCGAAGACCTGCACCGCGTCGGTCGTCACCCGCATCGCCGCATCGGTGCAGTAGAGCTTCGCCATCGACGCCTGCGGCCCGTACGGCTTGCCCGCGTCGCGCCGCCGCGCCGCACTCAGGTACAGCGCGCGCGACGCCTCGACCGCCGTCGCCATGTCCGCGAGCAGGAACGACACGCCTTGGAAGTCCGCGATCCGCCGACCGAATTGCTTGCGCTCGCGCGCGTACGCCGTCGCCGCGTCGAGCGCCGCCTGCGCGACACCGGTCGCGACCGCGCTGATGCCGAGCCGCCCGCCGTCGAGTGCCGACAGTGCGATCCGCAGCCCCTCGCCCTCGGCGCCGATGAGCCGATCCGCATCGACCCGGGCGCCGTCGAGGACGATCTGCGCGGTAGGGCTCGACCGCAGCGCCATCTTCTTCTCCGGCGGCTGCGGCACCAGCCCCGGCGTCGACGCGTCCGCGAGCAGCAGCGAGATGCCGCGCTTCGCATCGTCCGACGTACGACAAAAGACGTTGTAGTAGTCGGCGACACCGCCGTGCGTCACCCACGCCTTCGTACCGGTCAACACATAGGCATCGCCGTCGCGGACGGCGCGCGCCGACAGCGATCCGGCATCGGATCCGGCGTGCGCTTCGGAGAGGCAGTACGCGCCGACCAACGAGCCGCCGAGCATGTCCGGCAGCCACCGCGCCTTCTGCTCGTCGGTCCCGAACGCGGCGACCGGGTAGCACGACAGCGTGTGCACGCTGATGCCGAGCGCGACCGCGGCCCAGCCCGCGGCCAGCTCCTCGAGCACCTGCAGGTAGACCTCGTACGGCTGCCCGCCGCCGCCGTACTCCTCGTCGTACGCGAGCCCGAGCAGGCCGGCCTCGCCGACGAGGCGGAACACGTCGCGCGGGAACTCGCCGCGTTCCTCGTACGCCGCCGCCTTCGGCGCGAGCTCGTTGACGGCGAGGTCGTGCGCGAGGTCGAGCAGCGCCTTCGCCTCGTCGGTCGGCAGCTCCCGGTCGACGGCCATCGCCTACAGGACCCGCAGCTCGCGCGGGCAGGTGTCGAGGCGCTCGACGCCGTCGCCGGTCACGACGACGATGTCCTCGATCCGCGCGCCGTGCCGGCCGGGCAGGTAGATGCCCGGCTCGATCGAGAACGCCATGCCTTCGGCGAGCACCGTCGAGTTGCCCGCGACGATCCACGGCTCCTCGTGCTCTTCGAGCCCGATGCCGTGACCGGTGCGGTGCACGAAGTACTCGCCGTAGCCGCCGTCCGTGATGACGTCGCGCGCGGCCGCGTCGACGGACGCCGCGGTGACGCCGGGCCGGACAGCAGCGCACGACGCGATCTGCGCCGCGAGCAGTACGTCGTAGTAGCGCGCGAACTCGGGGTCGACGGTGCCGCCGGCGACGTACGTGCGGGTGCAGTCCGAGCAGTAGCCGTCGGGCATCGTGCCGCCGATGTCGACCACGACCGGGTCACCGGCCTCGATGACGCGGTCCGACGTGTGGTGGTGCGGGCTCGCGCCGTTGGGTCCGGACGCGACGATCGTGAAGTTCACCGTCGCATGGCCCTCTTCGACGATCGCGTCGACGATGTCGCGCGCGACCTGCGCCTCGGTCCGGCCGGGCCGCAGCCACTCCCCCATCCGCTCGTGTACGCGGTCGATCGCGGCACCGGCGCGGCGCAGCGCGTCGACCTCGTCGGGCTGCTTGACCAGCCGCAGCGGCCGCAGCACGCGGCCGGCGGTGACCTGGTGCGCGTGCGGCAGCGCGGAACGGAACCGGAGCACGTGCTCGGCCCACATCCGGTCGGCGACACCGACCGTCGCCGGGTCGCCGCCGAGCGCGTCGCGGGCCAGCCCGGCGGCCAGCGCGAACGCGTCGTCGGTCTCCTCGTGCGTCGCGATCTTCACGACGTCGCCCGCGCCGGAGGCCTCGGCCGCGGCGTGCTCGAGCCGGGGTACGACGAGGACCGGCTCGCCCCGCGCCGGCAGCACCAAACAGGTCAGCCGCTCCAGCGGCAGCGCCTCGTAGCCGGTGAGGTAGCGCAGGTCGGCACCGGGCGTGACGAACAACGCGTCGACGCCGGCGGTTTCGGCGGCTTGTGTCGCCCGGCCGAGCCGCTGCTGCAGAACCTCGGAACTCACTCCCTGACCCATGGCGTCAAATGTACGGCGAACTGCGTCCGTGATCATGGCGTTGTGCGGCTGCGAACGCCATGATCACGCCGAAAAGTGCTGCGAACGCCATGATCACGCCGGGTGGGGCGGGGTGGCGCGGGCTGGGGCCGGTTAGCGTGCGAGGCGTGGCCGCCGCCGACCGTTTGATGGTGCTCGACACGCCCTCGCTCTACTTCCGCGCCTTCTACGGCGTGCCCGACTCGGTCACCGCGCCGGACGGTACGCCGGTCAACGCCATCCGCGGGCTGCTCGACTTCATGGCCCGCCTCGTCCGCGACTTCCGGCCCACGCGGCTCGTCGCCGCGATGGACGCCGACTGGCGGCCGGCATGGCGGGTCGAGCTGCTGCCGTCGTACAAGGCGCACCGGGTCGGCCCCGGCGGTGGCGACCAGACGCCGGACGCGCTCGCCGCGCAGGTGCCCGTCATCGAAGAGGTGTTCGCGGCGCTCGGCGTCGCGACGGTCGGCGTCGCCGGCTACGAGGCGGACGACGTCATCGGCACCCTCGCGACGCGCGCGCCGTGCCCGGTCGACGTCGTCACCGGCGACCGCGACCTGTTCCAGCTCGTCGACGACGACCGCGGCGTGCGGATCGTCTACACCGCGCGCGGCGTCGGGTCCGCGACCGCGTGGGACGAGTCGGCTGTCGCGGCGAAGTACGCGATCCCTGGCCGCGGCTACGGCGAGTTCGCCACGTTGCGCGGCGACCCGTCCGACGGCCTGCCCGGCGTCGCCGGCATCGGCGAGAAGACCGCCGCCGCGCTGATCAGCAGGTTCGGCACCGTCGAGGCGTTGCTCGCCGCCGCCGCGTCCGGGACGGACGACGGGTTCCCCGCCGGCGCCCGCGCGAAGGTGCTGGCCGGCCGCGACTACCTCGTCAGCGCGCCGGCCGTCGTCCGGGTCGCCTGCGACGTCGAGCTGCCGGCGTACGACGACCGGCTGCGCGCCGACCCGGCCGACCCGCAACGGCTGGTCGAGCTGTCGACGCGCTGGGGCCTCGACGGGTCGCTCAACCGCTACCTCGCCGCGGCGAAGTCGGTCTATGCCACGGCCGAGTAGGCGACGACGCCGCGGCGCAGCGAGCGGACCGCGCGCTCCGCGGTCCGCCGTACCGGCGCGCCGTCCGGCGCGGCGTCGGCGACCTGGTCGAGCAGGTCGATGAGCTGCTTCATCCAGCGGACGAAGTCGCCCGGCGCTTGCGCCGCGTCGAGCAGTACGGCGTCGAGCGGGTGCCCTTTCGCCCACCGCCAGGCGACGTAGGCGAACCCCGCGTCGGGCTCGCGCAGGAAGTCGAGCCGCGCGTCGTGCTCGGCCTGGTCGAGCGCGGCCCAGCGCCGGTTCAGGTCGTCGAGCGCGGCCCTCGTCGCACCCGGTGGCAGCCGCGGCGTGGGGTCGTCGTCGCGGCGCGACTCGTAGACGAGACAGGAGACGACCGCGGCGAGGTCGGCGACGTCGAGCGCGTCCCACGCGCCGGCCCGCAGCGACTCGGCGATGACGAGGTCGGCCTCGCTGTAGACCCGGGCGAGCATGTGCCCGGCTGGCGTGACGCGGTCGCCGTCGAGATAGCCGAGCGACGTCAGCAGGTCGCACACGCGGTCGAACATCCGGGCGATCGTGTTGGTCCGGCCTTCCGCCTTCGCAGTCAGCGCTTCGGTGTCGCGATTGAGCCGGTCGTACCGCTCGGCCCAGCGCGCGTGCTGCTCGCGCTCGGCGCAGCCGTGACACGGGTGCGCGCGGATCGCGCGGCGCAACTCGGCGATGACCTGGTCGTCGGCGGCGACGGATCGCTTGCGCTGTCGAGGTGCCGGCGCGTCGTCGATCCGCAGGTTGCGCATCGACGAGACGACGTCGCGGCGGGCCTGCGGCGACCGCGGGCTGAACCCCTTCGGCAGCCGGACGTGGCCGAGCGACTCGACCGGGCTCGGGAAGTCGACGATGGACAGCCGCTTGAGCTGCCGGTCGGCGGTGACGACGACCGGGCCGCTCGGGTCGACCACGACGGCGAGCCCGGGACGCCGGCCGGCGGGCACCCGGATCACGTCGCCGGTCCGCAGCTTCTCCAACGACGACGCGGCCTCCGCGCGCCGCTGCGCCGACCCTTCGCGGGCGAGTTGTGACTCGCGGTCCTTCAGCTCCCGGCGCAGCCCGGCGTACGCCGCGAAGTCGCCGAGATGGCACCGCATCGACTCGCCGTACCCGGCCAGCGCCTCTTCGTTGCGGCGTACCTGTCGCATCAGGCCGACGACGCCGCGGTCGGCCTGGAACTGCGCGAACGACGACTCGAGCAGCTCGCGCGCGGCCGCGCGGCCCATCTGGTCGACGAGGTTGACGGCCATGTTGTACGACGGCCGGAACGACGAGCGGAGCGGGTACGTGCGGGTCGACGCGAGGCCGGCCACGTGCTTCGGGTCGAAGCCGGGCGTCCAGAGCACGACGCCGTGGCCTTCGATGTCGATGCCGCGCCGGCCGGCGCGGCCGGTGAGCTGCGTGTACTCCCCCGGCGTCAGGTCGACGTGCGCCTCGCCGTTCCACTTGACCAGGCTTTCGAGCACGACCGACCGGGCCGGCATGTTGATGCCGAGGGCGAGCGTCTCGGTCGCGAAGACGACCTTGACCAGACCGCGCACGAACAGCGCCTCGACGCACTCCTTGAAGATGGGCAGCAGACCGGCGTGATGTGCGGCAACCCCCCGGGACAGCGACTCGAGCCACCGGTCGTAGCCGAGCACATCGAGGTCCGCGTCCGACACGTCGGTCAGCCGGTCCTCGACGATCCGGACGATCTCGTCCTGCTCTGCCGCGGTCGTGAGCCGAACGTGGGCGTACCGGCACTGGTCGACGCCGGCGTCACATCCCGCGCGGCTGAAGACGAACACGATCGCCGGCAGCAGGCCGTCGCGGTCCAGCGAGTCGACCACGTCGGGACGGTTGACGAACCCGCCCCGCGGACCACCGTGGGTCGGCCGGCCGGCCCGTCGCCCGCCCCGCGCCCGTCCGCCGCCGCCTCGCGGGCCCGGGCCGCCCCGCGACTGCGCGAACCGCAGTTGGCGGCGCACCGCGGCGAGCAGGTCCGGGTTGACTGACGCCCGTGATGCCG
>JAVEEI010000063.1 GCA_030840525.1 Frankiaceae bacterium | reverse complement strand
GGCGCCGTCGCAGGCGACCGTGGCGGCGGTGCTGCGCGCGACCGCGCGGCGCTGGCACGTCGACCCGCGGCTCGTCCTCGCGGTCGGCTGGCAGGAGTCCGGCTTCAACCAGCGCTGGGTCTCGTCGACCGGCGCGATCGGCGCGATGCAGGTCGAGCCGTACACCGGCGACTTCGTGGCGCGCTACGTCGTCGGCCGCGCGCTCGACCTGCACAAGATCTCCGACAACGCCACCGCGGGGGTCGCCCTGCTCGCGGTCCTGCTGCGCGAGACGCACGGCAACGCCGCCAAGGCCGTCGCCGGCTACTACCAGGGCCTCGCCTCCGTGCAGAGCCGCGGGATGTACGCCGACACCAAGCAGTACGTCGCGAACGTTTTGGCTCTGCGCAACCGGTTCTAGCGTTGCGTAGCACCTAGAGTGGGTGCGATGGATACGACGCTGAGCGACCCCATGGTCGATCGGCTGCTCGACGGTCGGTACGCCGTCGAGTCGCGGCTCGCCCGCGGCGGCATGGCCAGCGTCTACCTCGCCACCGACACCCGGCTCGACCGCCGGGTCGCAGTCAAAGTCATGCACCCCGGCCTCGCCGAGGACCCCGACTTCGTCGCGCGGTTCAACCGCGAGGCGCGGGCGAGCGCGCGGCTCTCCCACCCCGACATCGTCGCCGTCTACGACCAGGGCGAGGACGACGGCCAAGCGTTTCTCGTCATGGAGTACGTGCCCGGTGCGACGCTGCGCGAGGTGCTGCGCGACCGCGGCCGGCTGTCGACCGGCGAGGCGCTCGCCGTCATGGACCACGTGCTCGCGGCGCTGTCGGCCGCGCACGACGCCGGGCTCGTGCACCGCGACGTGAAGCCGGAGAACGTCCTCGTCACCGGCGACGGCCGGGTCAAGGTCGCCGACTTCGGCCTCGCCCGCGCGGTCGCCGGCCACAACCTCACCGCCGCCGACGGTGCGCTGCTCGGCTCCCCCGCGTACCTCGCGCCCGAGCAGGTCCGCGACGGCACCGCCGACGCGCGCACCGACGTCTACGCCGCCGGCATCATGCTGTTCGAGCTGCTGACCGGGCGGCCGCCGTACGCCGGCGAGCACGCCCTCGCGGTCGCGAACCGGCGCCTCTCCGAAGACGTGCCGGCGCCGTCGTCGTTCGCGTCCGGCGTGCCGGCCGAGGTCGACGCACTTGTGCTCGCGGCGACGGCGCGCGAGCCCGACGAGCGGCCGGCCGACGCCGGCGCGCTGCACCGGTCCCTCGTCGCCGTACGGAACCGGCTCGGGCTGCACGCCGCCGTACCCACGTTGCCGACCGCGGCGACGACCGTGCTGTCCGCGCCGCGGCAGGACACGCTGGTCGTCGGGCCCGATGCACCGGCGAGCGCGCCGCCGGCTCCGTCGAAGAAGCGCCGGCGTCGGCGGCGCGGGCTGGTCGCGCTGGTCGTCGTACTGGTGCTCGCGCTGGTCGCCTCGGCCGGCGGCTGGTACCTCGCGCAGGAGCGGCTGACGAAGACGCCGAGCGTGCTCGACCTGAGCCGCGACGCCGCGGTCGTGAAGCTGCGGCAGGCGGGGCTGAAGGTGCGCTGGCTCGCGCCGGTGTTCAGCGGCACCGTGCCCGACGGGTACGTCGCCGACGAGCGGCCGGGCCCGGGCGCGCGGGTGCACAAGGGCGCGAGCGTGTCTCTTGCGCTGTCGCGCGGGCCGGACCACGTGCCGGCCCTGCGCCGGCTGACCGTCGCGCAGGCGACCGCTGCGCTGCGGGCCGCGCAGCTGAAGCTCGGCGACACGACGCAGGCGTACTCGGCGACGGTCGCGGTCGGGCACGTCATCGACTCGAGCCCGGCGGCCGGCGCCGAGATCGCCCCGGGCACCGCGGTGTCGCTCGTCGTCAGCAAGGGCCCAGCGCCGGTGACGGTGCCGGACGTGCACGGCAAGCCGGTCGGCGACGCGACGTCGATCCTCGGCAAGCTCGGGCTTCAGGTCACGACGACGGAGGTCTTCAGCGACACCGTGCCGGCGGGCGTCGTCGTCTCCAGCAGCCCCGGGCCGGGCGCGTCGCTGCGGGTCGGCGCGACGGTCAACCTGGTCGTGTCGAAGGGGCCGCAGCTTTTCCCGGTGCCGGACGTCAGCGGGATGAAGATCGGTCAGGCGATCCGCGTCATCGAGCAGGCCGGGTTCCACGCCGACCCGCGGCAGGCCTACCCCGGCGGGCCGGGCAAGGTGTTCCGCGAGACGCCGACCGGCCGGCAGCCCAAGGGCACGACCATCGAGCTCGACTACTTCTGACGTTGGCCGCCTCTCGCCGGCGCTCGCCGATCGGCGCGCACGTCTTCGTCGGCGCCGGACTCGCCAAGCAGGCGCTGCCGTACGCCGAGTCGATCGGCGCGGAGGCGTTACAGGTGTTCGTGTCCAACCCGCGCGGCTGGGCCACGTCGGCCGGCGACGCCGCCGCCGACACGGCGTTCGCGTCGTCGTGCCGCGAGCGCTCGATGCCGGTGTACGTGCATGCGCCGTACCTCGTGAACTTCGGCTCGCCGACCGAGCTCACTCGCGAACGGTCGGCCGCCGCGGTCGCGCACTCGCTACGACGAGGTGCGCTGGTCGGAGCCGCGGGCGTCGTGGTGCACGCGGGCTCGGCGGTCGACGCGGCGCACCGCGACCGTGCGCTCGGGCTAATGCGGGAGCGGCTGCTGCCCGTCTTGGATGCGCTCGGCGACGACGACCCGGATGTGCTGGTCGAGCCGACGGCCGGCGGCGGCCAGCCGCTCGCCGCCGTCGTCGACGACCTCGAGCCGCTATTCGAGGCGCTGTCGTGGCACCCGCGGCTCGGGGTCTGCCTCGACACGTGCCACGCGTTCGCGGCCGGGCACGACGTGTCGACGCCGGCCGGGATGCGGCGCACGCTCGACGCCGTCGTACGCGCGGTCGGCGCGGACCGGCTGCGGCTCGTCCATGCCAACGACAGCAAGGACCCGTGCGGCTCCGGGCGCGACCGGCATGCCGCGGTCGGCAGCGGCCTGATCTCGCTGGACGCGTTCGGTGCGCTGCTGCGGCATCCGGCGGTGCGCAGCGTACCGGTGCTGATCGAGACCGCGCCCGACGACGTCCCGCATGCCGAGCAGCTCGCGTCGCTGCGGGCGCGCCGGCCCTGACGGTGGGCCGCGAACCTGCATTGCGCGGACCGGGACAAATCGGCACGATGTGGCGCATGCGCATTCGCCTTCTCGTCGGTTCCGCGTGCCTCGCCGCGGTCGCCGCCACCGTCGTCCCTGCGGTCGCCGACCCGGTCCCGACCGGGCCGTGCACCCAGATCCGGCCGACTATCAGCGTCACCAACGTCGACACCCGGGTGACCGTTGCGTGTACGACGGTCGTCGTACCGGTCGTACTGCCGCGCGATGTACGGCTGGTGTCCGCGCCGGCCGCCGGCATGTCGGCCGCGAACGTGCCGCCGGTCTGCCCGCCGCACCAGGTGGTCTGGATCTCGGGCGGCAACCTCTACGTCCAGGTGGGCTGCCTCGCGCCGATCGTGATCCCGATCCCGATCACCGGCCCGCCGCCGGGTCTGGCGAGTGGGCGCTCGGCCGCTGCGGTGCCGCCGCCGTGCCCGGTGCAGCCGCTGGTCCGGATCGCGAACGGCAACTTGTACGTGACCGTCGGGTGCACCCAGATCGTCGTACCGCTGCCCGGCATCAAGCCGCCGCCGACCGCGTAGGGCATTCGTCGTAGGACTCACGGCGCTTTCAAGCTCCTTGGTGCGCCAAAATGGCACCACGATGAGCGTGCAGATCAAGGACGTCCCGGCGGGGTGCCACGCGACGCTGCGCTGGCAGCGGCTGTAGCGGGTTTCAGGAAGGTTGCTAGTCCGCCTTCTCGAAGGGGCGCAGCCTCCGACCATTGACGAGGTACTCGACCACGCGGGCGGCCGCGCGGCCGGATCGGCTTCCCCTTTTCGCCACCCCGGCTCCATGTCATTCTTCCGACCGCCGGTCGCCGACCAATCCGTGCAAGCGGTGTCCAGCGCGCTTTGCCTCCCGCCGACGAGGCGCGCTCGGCCGACTCCGGCCGCGTCGCTGCCATACGGGAGGATGCGAGGTCACCCCAGTAGCGACGCATCGCTTCTCGCCGTCTGTGTCTGTTAAGACTTTCGTCGCCATCCGCCACGCAGCACCGCGAGAATGGGAATTGAGGCCCTCGAGTGAGGTACGCAAACCCGGCTGTTCGTCGATGAACTCGCATCAATGCGCGAGTGCGGTTCGGTCGACGAAATTCTAGTTACGGCAACGGGGATTGCTCCTCCTTTCTGACGGTTCGATTGCGGATGCAGGGCGCCGTCGCGTTCTGGCCTCGTACGTTTCCGCTAGTCGCGGACGGGTGTCCGAGGAACTTCTGGGTTGGAGGTCGGGTGTCCCGTTCAACTGCTCATCGCGCGTGCTCGACGCGTCACCGCCACGCTTCGGCGCTTACAGCCGCCACGCTCGCGCTGTCGAGTCTTACGGCGACGCACGCGATTGGCTCGGCGCCTACGGCGAGCGATGCGAAGCGAGTGCCGATCACCTCGGCTGCTGATGACGTTTCGGCGATGTTGGCGGCGCAGCGACAGAATTCGCGGGTCGAGGTGATGTCCGAACGCACTGAGACGACTCAAGTGTTCGCAAATCCTGACGGGTCATACACCTCGGAGATCGCGGCCGGGCCGGTACGGCTGATGCGGAGCGGATCCTGGGTGGATGTCGATTCGACTCTACAGAATGTTAGCGGCGCCATCTCGACGGTTGCGACACCGACCGCTATCAGTCTGTCAGACGGGGGGTCGACTGCTCTCGCGACGGCGACGACGACCGGTGATGAGGGCGTCGGAGTGGCGAAGGGGCTCAGTTTCGGGATGGACTGGGCGACGAGTCTTCCGGTGCCGACTCTATCGGGGTCGACGGCGACATACGCGGGCGTGCTGCCGAACGTCGATCTGACCGTGACAGCGAAAGCCGATGGGTTTACCGACAATCTGATCTTGAAGGCGAAGCCCACGGCAGCCCCGGTGGTGCGCATTCCGCTGCGCCTGGGCGGCTTGACGCTGTCGAAGTCAAGTGACGGTTCGCTGCGGCTGACGGACGCGCAGGGTCAATTGCGCGCGGTCGCGCCTGCGCCCACAATGCAGGATGCGAGCCGTAACCCGGCTACCGGTTTGCCAACCCGCTCGATGCCGATTCAGACGACCGTCGAGACGGTCGGAAGTCACCAGGAGTTGGAGCTCACGCCGGATTACGCCTGGCTTTCGGACCCGGCGACACAGTATCCGGTCGCACTGGACCCGACGACAACGCTGTACACGTCGTCTGACACGTGGGTCGAGAGTGACGTCGTGTCGAATCAAAACGGTGCGAGCGATCTGCGCGGGGGTCATTCGGCGTCGGCGACAGCGCGTTCGTTGGTGAAGGTGGACGTGTCATCCCTCGCCAACACGCAAATCTTGTCGGCGGACTTCGCCGCTTACCAGATTCACGCGTCAACGTGTCAGGCCGAGATCATGGGCATTCACCAGATCACGCTGAACTGGACACCGACATCGATCAGCTGGTCGTCCGGGCAGCCGAGCGTCGCCTCGACGCCGCTCGCGACCAACAGCGTGGCGTACGGGTACAACTCGTCGTGCCCCGCGAACTACGCTCACTGGCAGGACACGAACGCGAGCACGACTGGCCTGACCCATTTGGTGCAAGGCTGGGTGAACGGCACTATCTCCAACTACGGCATCGAGGTCAAAGCCGAGGACGAGACAAACGCCTTCACCTTCAAGCAATGGGATTCTGCCGACTACGGCGGCGTGCGCACACCGCGGTTCAACATCACCTACAACCACTATCCCGGTGTTTCGCGGCCGCACATCTCGACGCTGGTGACGGTCGGCACAACGAACTACGTGTCGGCGCCATCGCCGTATCTGTTCGCGCAGGTGTCGGACTCGGACGCCTCGCTAGTGCGTGCCGATTTTGACGTGTACTACGGCGCGACGCTCGAAGTGAACAACCTGCAAGGCGCAATGGTTACCTCCGGCAGTTACTCCGGCGCGACCCTCGCCGGCACCTTCTTCGACGGCCGAACGTACTCGATGCGGGCGTACGCCGATGACGGCAACACACGTTCCACGGGTTTCGCCTCCGTAGTGTTCACCGAGGACAGGTCGGCACCACTGGCCCCGTCGATCGTGTCAACGCAGTATCCCAGCGGGCTGTGGAACACCGCCGGCGGTTCCGGCACGTTCACGTTCACCTCGTCTGACACTTACAGCGGCGTCGATCATTACTTGTACTCGCTGGACAACCCGACGCCTGGGACGGCGCTGCCGAGTGGTGCAACGTCGCTGACGATCAACCCAATGCGCGACGGCTGGCACACCTTGTACGTGGCCGCGGTCGACCATGTCGGCAACGTCTCCAGCGTGACCCCGTACACCTTCGGCGCGACCCCAGCGGTGACCAGCCCCGCCGACGGCGCCGTCACCCAGCAATCGGTGTACCTGACGTCACAAACGCAGCCAGCCCCGACCGGTGTCGGTGTCGTGAGCTACTACTACCGCCGTTCGGCCAGCGACCCGTGGCAGGTCATCCCGACCGGCGACGTGAGCCTCACCGCCGGCGGCCAACCGTTCAGCGGTTTCCCCTACACCTACGCGCCTTGCCTGGACACCGTTAACCACACGGACTGCGACGCGAGCGGTATCCCGTCGAAGCTGACGTGGAACGTCGCGAGCACCCTGTCGAATACAGACGGGCCGGCGCAGGTCGCGGTTTGCTTTGGCTCGTCCTGCCCGACGACGTCAACTAGCTCGTTGCCAAGCGGCTCATCGACCCAGCCCCATGGGTTGACGTCCGACACCAATGCGTTCGACGTGGCGGCGACGCAGGCGATCACGCCCGGCTCGGTAAACCTGTTGACCGGCAACTTCCAGATCTCGACTGGTGATGCGTCGGTGCCGGGCAACCTTGACAACACATTGTCGGTGGGACGCACGTTCAACACTGCCCAGGCAACGAGCACGCTCACGAACGGGATCTTCGGTCCTGGCTGGAGCGCCAGCCTGCCGGTCGATTCCGCCGGCGCGGACTACGTCGGGCTGACTGACACCGGATCTGTGCTGACCGCCACGTCATCGGACCAGTCGATGGTCTCGTTCGCGACCACTGTGACGGCAGGCACCTATGCGCCTACCGGTCAAGACGCCGACTCAGGTCTTTCGGTGGTGAGCACGACGAGCGGCTGCACCACGACGTACGCGTGTTACGAGCTCGACGACCTGGACGGTAATAAGGTGTTGTTCCAGTCGGTGAACCCGAACCCGCCCACTCCGACTCTCGCCGCGCCGGTGGCATACCACGTGATCAACGTGACCGAACCAGGCTCGGCGAACAACACCACGTTCACGTACAACAGTGGTCTCGTGGCCCGGATCATCTCCCCGGTTCCGTCCGGAGCGACATGCACGAACCCGTCGAGTGCCCCTTCCTGGACTGCCGGCTGCCGAGGACTTGACCTCACCTACTACACGCCCCCCAACCCGCAACCGCCGGTCACCGATGACGAGACGAACTGCCACAACGCGGCTGCTTCCAGCGTCGGACGACTGTGCGCCGTCACGTACGACACCAGCGACGGCACGAACCCGCTCCGTGTCGATGTCGCGTGTTATGACTACGACAGCAATGGTCGGCTCGCCGACAAATGGGACCCGCGCAACATCCCGACAGCAGCGAGCACCCAGCATCCCATTATGTGCGGCAGCCTGGTGCGGCCCACGCACTACACCTACGACTCGTCAGGGCGGGTTCAGACGATCACGCCCGCGTGGAA
This sequence comes from Frankiaceae bacterium, assembly GCA_030840525.1. Classification (GTDB taxonomy): domain Bacteria; phylum Actinomycetota; class Actinomycetes; order JAFAQI01; family JAFAQI01; genus BP-197. The sequence continues at coordinate 355 of JAVEEI010000063.1, read as the reverse complement.
GGCCACCGGCGCGCCTCTAGCCAGTTGGACGATGACCTACAGCGGGAACCGGCTATCGACCGTCACGCGCACTCACTTGGCCGGCTACCCGTCCGGCAGCGAAGTTACGACCGTTCTATACGGGGTCTCCGTCGGCGCCGATTCATCCAACCCGTCCTACCGACCCGACCTCACGAGCGCGACAACGGCAACATGGGCACAGACCGACAACCCCGACGCAACCGTCGGCGCAACCGCAATCTGCCCCCCCGGCTCGTCTGTGCCTACCAACGTGTCGGGCAACCTGACGGACTGCGGCCTGACGTATCTCGACGCAGACGGCCGGTCGGTCAACACGGCTAGCTACTCCGGAACC
>JAVEEI010000009.1 GCA_030840525.1 Frankiaceae bacterium | reverse complement strand
AGGTCGGTAATCCGGGTGCGTACGTATGGTAGTAGAGTTGGTTGAAATCGTCACTAGTCGCCGTGGTCTTGCCACTAACGGGCGTACTCATGCAACCCGCCTGCCGCTGCTCGTGGCCGAGCCCATCAGCGTGACCTAGCTCGTGGCACGCCGCCTGCGAGTAATCGGCGCTCGACCCAGAGTACGAGTCGTTGAACCGCATCGACATCGAGACGAACCTGTTGTGCGCGTCGTACGTCCACACGGTCTCGCCGACCCACGGGACGTCGCCGTACTTGCCGGAAACCACCTTGACGCAGTGACTGGACGACGGGCAGCCGTAGCCGACCGTCAGGCCACCCACGTTGCTGGTCCAGTAGCTCGTGTAGTTCTTCACCGGCCACCTGCTGGCCGCCGTGTTGTTGACGTAGTAGTAGCCCTTGTACCAATGGACCGGCGGGCACGCTTGATCCTTGGCCGAGTTGTCCCAGATCGCATACCCGTAGCTGGAGCAGAGAGGCGCGCCGGAACCGCCTGACCCGGGCTGCTGGTCGAGGGTGAGGTCGAGGGTGGTGGGATCGGGCTGCTCGACCGTGACGTCGGGCACCGGGACGGGCGCGTTCGGGTCGGGCACCGGGTCTGTCAGTTGCATGTCACCCGGTGGCAGGAAGTCGATTTCGCTCGTCAGGCTCTCGTGCGCGGCGAGGCTATCGCTGACGACGGGCGTGCACACCCAGCCGGTGTCGGCGGTCTCGAAGCAACTCTCCCCGCCGCCGTTGATGCTCGGTAGGTAGACGAGGCTCCCGACGACGGCCTGTTCCGCAGCCTGGGCGGCGTCGGTTACCGGCGAGAGGTCGATCGTTCCGACCGTGCCGAGGGGCGGAAGCTGGAACAGCGCGTAGCTGATGGGCACGGACGGGGTTACGTCGGCCGTCGCCGTACCGGCCGTGGGCAGCAGGCCTCCGCCCGCCAGCAGGCAACTAGCGGCGGTGATTTGTAGCGCGCGAACCCCCCGCCTGTTCGGCCGGGCGGCGCGGTGTTTTCCTTTCGACATTTCTCTCCTCTGATCTGAAAGTGGTTCGGTTCCGACGAGCGCCTGCCCGTCTAGTGACTCTCATGCGAGCGAAGGGGTTCGTTGAACGAGGTGCCTGCTATGCCGACCCCTGCGGCGACTGCGTGACCGTCTACGCGCCCTCCCGTCGATGCGGGAGGGGGAGGGTGCCCCCCACGTCGGGTTCACGGACAAGGAGGCTCGGTGTTACAGGGTCGGAGCAAGATTCTTTGACCGACCGGGACGCATGGGTCGTCGTCGGCGCGCTGCTGGGCTTTCCCCCTGGCACTGCCGCTCCCCTGTGTTGTGCTGTGGTCGTACTACCGGGTAGGTGGGATCCGGCAGGTGTGATGGAGATTAGGGATTATCGCGACATATTGTCAACGGGGGTTGGAGGGCTTGTGCGGGAATTGCGCGGGACGACTCGGGCGGCGCGCTCACACGGCACGCGCAGACCCGATAAAGCACACCCTCCCGGTGCTGGCGGGGGGGCCGAGGACGGCCCGCCAGGGCCGCCCGCAGGCCCGCCTCTGGTGCTGTCGCTTGAAAATCGTAGGGAAACTCCTAACCACCCCCCTAACCCTGCCGCGACTTGAAAATCGTAGGGAAACTCCTAACCACCCCCCTAACCCTGCCGCGACTTGAAAATCGTAGGGAAACTCCTAACCACCCCCCTAACCCTGCCGCGACTTGCTGTCGCTCATCACCGGGTGCGGGCCATCCGTCCGGCTGTTGGCGAACGTGCTGGTGGCTGCCTGCCGTGCGGCGGGTGGTGCGCGCTGATCGGGGCGGCGCGGGCCGGGTGAAGCGTCGCCGCGCAGACCGGACCCGGCGCAAGCTCTCGCGACAAGTTCAGGCGGCCGGTGTCCCAAAACGCCCTCAAAACTGGATTAGAGGGGTGACAGACCGAACCGGCGCACCTTCCCGCGAGGCGGGGACGTTCGCGGGGACGTTTGCGGGCCGAACTGGCGCAAGTTCTCGGGAGGCGGGGACGTTGGCGGGGACGTTCGCGGGGACGCCGAGCGGCTTGTCTGGCCGCGTGACAGGACGAGTTCGCCGAGCGCGCCCGCGCACGTTTCCCCGGATCGTTCCCCCGGCCAGCCGCCGCCCGCTCCGGATCGCGGTTCTGGCGGGGGAAGGGCTGGGGGAAGGGTCGCGCGGACGCTCGGTAGCTGTGAACGAGCGACCGGATGCCGGGCGGGTGTCCCAAAACGGCCTCTGCCGGGGCTTTGTCTTACGTACGGGTCAAGTCGAGCGGAACCGTCGAACCCGCGAGGGTGCCGCTCTTTGCTGTAAGTGAGGGGCCGGTTACGTCCCGTGAACTACGGAATGTGCCTATTCCCCTACTGCCAGGCATCGAGCGAAGGGAGGGGGTGAGAGGACATGAGGTTGCCGATTGACACGTCGAGTCTGACGTTCCTGTGCGCGGTCGGCCCGGAGCCGGTGGTCGATTTCGACACGAAGAAGCCGAAGGCTGACGAGGCGGGGGTGCCGCTGTTCGCGGTGCAGCTTGTCGCGTTGGGCGACGGCGGCGCGGAGGTCGTGACGGTGAAGGTCGCGGGCGAGCCGCCGAAGGGCGTCACCCAGGGCGCGACCGTCCGGGTTGACGGGCTGGTCGCGTCGCCGTGGTCGATGGGTGAGCGGTCCGGCGTCGCGTTCCGCGCGGAGCGGATCGAACCCGCGACCGGCCCGGCACGCGCCGCCAGCTAGCGGCGCACACAGCGGGTGGAGCGCGACTTGTGGGGGTCGCGCTCCACCCCGCACACCACACACGAATAGCGATTCCGAAGAACAGGTGAGCACATGGCGACTTGGCAGGACCCGCCGCGGCCCGGCGGTCCGTACGGGCACCGCGACGACAGGCGGCAGCCACCGCGCGCAGCGGGCGACGGCCTGCTCGAAGAAATCATGGACATGATCTTGGAAATGCTCGGGCTGCTGGCGAAGGCGGCGGGCCAATTCTGGCGCGAGCTTGCCGTCGTCGCGGTCCCGGCCGCGCTCGCGTGTGCGCTGCGGTTCCGGGCCGGCTGGGAGTGGCCGGCTGCCGGTGCCGCCGCCGGCGGGCTGCTGGCCGTGGTCCTCGGTATCCGCCCGTTGCGGCGGCTGCTGTCGGGCTGGCTGTATCGGGGTCGGGTGCGGCGTCGGGTGGGGATCGCGTTGCGCCGGATCGACGCGCCTGCGTTCCGGATCGCGTTGCCGTGGCTGCGGAAGGTCGGCCGGGTGCCGTGCGGCGATCAGGTGCGGGTGACGCTGCCTGCGGGGTCGCGGCAGGCCGACATGGAAGCTGCCGCCGACGCGCTCGCGACCGCGCTGCATGTGCGCGCGGTGCGGGTCGAACGTGACCGCGACGACGCCGCGCAGGTCACGCTGACCGTGGTCCGACGTGACCCGTTCGCCACGTCGCCGGGTGCGTGGCCGAACGAGGGAGCGGCGACGTGTTCGCTGTGGGAGCCGGTGCCGGTCGGGGTGGGCGAGGACGGGCAGGTCGTGACCGTCACGCTGCCGGAACGCAACGTGCTGGTCGGCGGGGAGCCGGGCGCGGGCAAGTCGGTGGCGCTGTCGCTGCTGATCGCGACCGCCGCCCTCGACCCGGAAACCCGGCTGTGGCTGCTGGACGGTAAGCAGGTCGAGTTGGCCTGCTGGTCCGCGCTCGCCGAGGCCAGCGCCGGGCCGGACATGACAGAGGCGTGCGACTTGCTCGCGCGGGTGCGGTCGGTGATGGATGAGCGGTACCGGCTGCTGCTCGCCCAGCGGCGGCGCAAAGTCCAGCGCGGCGACGGCCTGGGCCTGCATGTCGTGGTGTGCGACGAGTTGGCGTTCTACCTGACCCACCCGGACCGCAAGGCTCGCGCGGAGTTCACCGACCTGCTGCGTGATCTGGTCGCGCGCGGCCGCGCGGCCGGGGTGATCGTGCTCGCCGCGACGCAGAAACCCGCCGCCGAGGTCGTCCCGACGTCGCTGCGTGACTTGTTCGCGATCCGGTGGGCGTTGCGCTGCACGACTCCGCACGCTTCCGACACGATCCTCGGGTCCGGCTGGGCATCTGAGGGCTGCTCGGCGTCGGTGATCGACCCGGCGCAACGCGGCGTGGGCTGGCTGCTCGCCGAAGGTGGCCTGCCGGTCCTGGCGCGGACGTTCCTGCTCGACGACGCCGCCTGCGACCGGATCGCGGAGCGCGCCGAAACGCTGCGCGCCGCGTCGTGACCGCGCAGCCGCAACGGCCGGGCGTGGTCGGGCAAGTGCTCGCCCGCGCCGCCGACCCCGCCTATGGGCGGTGGGCCGAGCAGGTCGAGCGGACCGGGTTCTGCGCCCGGCCGGTGCGTCTCGCCGGGCGGGTGGAAACGCTCGACCCGGCGACGGGCGAGCTGCACGGCAGCTTCTCCACGAATGGCGAGCCGGACGGGACGCTGCTCAAAGCGTGCGGGCAGCGCCGCGAGTCGGTGTGCCCGTCGTGTTCAGCGACTTACCGGGCCGACGCCTGGCAACTGATCGCGGCCGGGCTGCGCGGCGGGAAGGGACTGCCGGAGTCGGTCGCGGCCCATCCCCGGCTGTTCGTGACGCTGACGGCGCCGTCGTTCGGGCCGGTCCACTCGCGCCGCGAACGCGACGGGAGGGGTTCGACGTGCGCGCCGAGGCGGGGCCGCTGCCCGCACGGCGACCCGGCCGGATGCTTCCTGCGGCACCGCGACGGCGACCCGGCGCTCGGTACGGCGATCTGCGACGGCTGTTTCGACTACATGGGCGCGGTGTTGTGGAACGCGCACGCCCCGGCGTTGTGGGTGCGGACGAACGTCTACGTCGCCCGGACCCTGGCCCGCCTGGCCGGGCTGGCGCGCGGCGAGTATGCGCGGACGGTGCGGGTCGCTTACGTCAAGGTCGCGGAATTTCAGGCGCGCGGGCTGGTGCACTTCCATGTCGTCGCTCGGCTGGACGGCTACGGCGGCGACGGCGCGCCGACCCCGCCGCCCGCACCGTTCACCGCGACCCTGCTGGCGCGTGCGGTCCATGAGGCTGCCGCGACGGTCGTCGTCCCGTACCCGACCGGCGAGGGTGGCGCGCGGTGGGGCGCGCAGGTCGATATCCGCCCCATTCGCAGCCACGACGCCGCCGAGGACGGGACGACATTGAGCGCCGAGGCGGTCGCCGCCTACATCGCGAAGTACGCGACGAAATCCTCGGCCGCTCTCGGGATGCTCGACCGGCGGCTCGCCGCCGAGGACTTGGACCGGCTGCGCGTGAATGACCACATTCGCGCGATGGTCGAAACCTGCTGGACCCTCGGCGGGCAAGAAGAATGGGCGCACCTGCATTTGCGGCGGTGGGCGCACATGCTCGGCTTCGCCGGGCATTGGGGCACCAAATCGCGTGCCTATTCGACCACCTTCGCCGCGCTGCGGGCCGCCCGCGCCACCTGGGCTGCGACGACGCGCGACCACGCCGCCGACGCCGGGATATATCCGGTCGAGAATTTGCGGCCGGTGGGCATCGGCTACCGCACTACCGGCGATGCGTGGCTGGCCGAAACCGCCCGCCGCGACCACCTCGAAAACCGCGCCCACGCCCGCGCCGACGCGGCAAAAACAGACGGCGGCAAACCCCGCCGCACGCCAGCGGCGACCGGAAACGCCGCCGACAATTCGCCGCCCGCGCGGGGAGCCAAATCACAAAGAAATGCCCGGCGACGGCGGAAGAAAAGGAAATGAAAAATGGCCGATATTCACCGGATAAAGAGCATGGTAACCATTGACGATACAGGAGGCGGTGGCTAAAATGGCGGATAGCGAAAAGCCTCCCGAATTCACCGAGGACGAGCGGGCTTTTCTCGAAACGTACGCGATGCTGCTGCGGCTGCTATTCGCTCCGCGCAGCGTTGTTGTCCCGGTCAGGAAGGACGAAGAGGCGGCATGAGCACTCTCGATCTGTGCATGGACGCGACCGGCGTGGCGGTGCTGCGGGTCGCGATCTACTGCCGGGTGTCCACCGACGAGCAAGCCGAGGGGACGAGCCTGGACGAGCAGGAAGCGGCCGGGCACGGCTGGATCGCCGCACAAGCCGGACGGGCCGTCCTGCACGGCGTCTACCGCGACGACTACACCGGCACAACCGACGAACGGCCCGACTGGCTGCGGCTGCTCGCCGACGTGCGCGCCGGGCTGGTCGACGTGATCGTGTTCACCAAATGGGACCGCTGGGCGCGTGACGAGTTCGTCGGGCAGAAGATGCGCCGCGACATCGCCCCCCACCGGGTGCGGCCGGTCTGCCTGACCCTCGATCTGGACGCGGACACGCCCGAAGGCGACCTGATGATCGGGCAAATGATCGGCTTCGCCGCCTACGACAAGCGGAACATCGTCCGCCGCTGCGCCGAGGGCCATCACGCCGCCGCCGCGCTCGGCTACTGGCCGGGCGGCTCGGCTCGGTTCGGCTACCGCATCGAAGGCGGCAAGCGTGCGCGCGTCTGCGTCCCCGACTTCCGCGAGGACGGGCGCGGTGAAGCGGACATCATGCGCCGGGGCTGGCACCTGATCGTCAAGGAACGCGCCAGCTACCCGCAAGCCTGCGCGGCCCTCGCCGCCGAAGGCTTCACCCGGCGCAACGGCAAGCCGTGGACGCCGGAGCTACTCCGCAACGTCCTGACCGCGCCGACGATTACCGGCCGTTTCGTCTGGGGCGGCGGTCATGACGCCACCGGCAAATGGGGACCACCCAAGACGCTGCGATACGAGCCGATCCTTACCGACGACGAACACGCCGCAGTCGTCGCCGCAGCGGGCCGCACCTACAAGCCGGGCAAGAAACGGTTCTACCTGCTCGGCGGTCGCTTCGTTGCTAACTGTGGCTACCGCTACCAGGGCGTCTACCGCCGCGACCGCGACCGGAGGCAATACAAGTGCGCGGATAAGTCGTGGCGAGTGAACGTGGTCGAGCGGTGCGACTGTGCGCGCCTCGACGCGCCCGCCACCGAGGCCCGCGTCTGGCAGGCCGTGACCGAGTTCCTGTCCGACTCCGAACGGATGCTTCGCATGGCAGGCGATTACGTCGGGCTGCGTGACGCGCAAGTCGGCGTCGAGCGTGACGAGCTGGCCGACGTGCGACGCCACGCCGCGACCCTGCAACGCGCGATCACGACAACGCTTGTCGAGTACGCCCGGCAAGGCATCGACCCGGCCGCGACAGCGAACGCCACCCGCGCGCTACAAGACGAACTGAACGCCACCCGCGAACGCGAAGCCGCGATCCTCGCCTGGCAGGCAGACAGCGCGGCCGAAGCCGCGAGAGTGCAGACGATCAGCGCGATAGCCACCGGGGCGCGCGAACGGCTCCACAACATGACCGATCAAGAACGCGGCGACGTGCTCCGACTGCTCGACATCACTGTCACCGCGCTCGACAACAACAAGACGCCCGCGCTTCGCATCGACGGCCGACTCGCATGGCTGGATCTGCACTCAACGCTCGCCGGTAACGTCGGCGGCGACGATCTATGGACCGGATCATGAGCAAGCTCGGCGCGACCACGCGGTTCCAGGCCGGTCTGCAAGCCGCCCGGCACGGCTGGCTGTGAGGCCTGCCGCCTAAGCCGGCTACGCCGGGCAGCGTCGCAACGCTTTGCCGTCGGCGCTGCGGTAGGCCTCGTGCGCGGACTCCCGGCTGCCGCAGTGCGGGCACGCGGGGTCGGGGTCGACCGGGGGGTACGCGCCGTCGTACCGACCCAGGCTCGGGGGGCCGAAGAAGCGGAAGGCGAAGCGGTTCCACCGGCGTAGCGGGGTCATGTCGGAGGCAACGCCAGGGGTACGCCGGACATGCCCGGGACGCCGCTGGATACCATTTTCCGAACCCGATTCGCTTGCTGGGAGGAACCGACGGTGCCACCGCTGCGGATCGCGCTGTTGTCGTACCGCAGCAAGCCGCACTGCGGTGGCCAGGGCGTCTACGTCCGCCACCTCGGCCGCGAGCTCGCCCGCCTCGGCCACCACGTCGACGTCTACAGCGGCCAGCCCTACCCCGACCTCGACGAGGTCGACGGTCCGGGCACGCTCCGGCTGGTCGAGGTGCCGAGCCTCGACCTCTACCGCGACGACGACCCGTTCCGGACGCCGCGGCTGTCCGAGTGGCGCGGCCTGGTCGACGCGCTCGAGGTCTCGACGATGTGGACCGGCGGCTTCCCGGAGCCGATGACGTTCTCGCTGCGCGCCGCGCGCGCGGTCGGCCGGGCGAACCCGCCGTACGACGTCGTGCACGACAACCAGTCGCTCGGCTACGGCCTGCTCGCGCTGCACCGGCGCGGGGTGCCGATCGTCACGACGATCCACCACCCGATCACGGTCGACCGCGAGCTCGAGATCGCCGCGGCACCGACCCGGCTCAAGCGGCTGTCGCTGCGCCGGTGGTACGGGTTCGTCCGGATGCAGGGGCGGGTCGCCCGGCGGCTGCCTCGCATCGTCACCGTCTCGCGCAGCTCGGCGACCGACATCGTCCGCGAGTTCGGCGTCGCGCCCGGCGCGGTCACGGTGATCCCGGTCGGCGTCGACACCGAGGTGTTCCAGCCGCCGGCCGCGCCGCGGGTGCCCGGCCGCATCGTGTCGGTGGCCAGCTCCGACAGCCCGATGAAGGGCGCTCGGGTGCTGCTCGAAGCCGTCGGCAAGCTCGCCACCGAGCGCGACGTCGAGCTGGTCATGGTCGGCCGGCCGAAGGAAGACGGCCCGATCATGCGGCTGATCGACGAGCTCAGCATCGGCGACCGGGTGCGTTTCCTCTCCGACCTGTCCGACCACGCGCTTGCGGCGCTGCTCGGCTCGGCCGAGGTCGCGGTCGTCCCGTCGCTCTACGAGGGCTTCTCCATCCCGGCGGTCGAGGCGATGGCCTGCGGCACGCCCGTCGTCGCGTCCCGCGCGGGCGCGCTGCCCGAGGTCGTCGGCGACTGCGGCGTACTCGTCAAAGCCGGCGACGCCGGCGAGCTCGCGCTCGCGATGGCCGACCTGCTCGATGACCCCGCGCGGCGCGACCGCCTCGGCCTGGCCGGCCGGGCGCGGGTGTGCGAGAAGTACTCCTGGGCGCACGTCGCCGCCGCCACCGCCCAGGTGTACGCCGAGACGATCCGGGACGCCCGTGCTCACCGTTGACTTCTCCCGGCTGCCGATCACGCCCGGCGAGCGGGTGCTCGACCTCGGCTGCGGCTTCGGCCGGCACGCGTTCGAGGCGTTCCGCCGCGGCGCCGACGTGGTCGCGGTCGACCGCAGCTCCGGCGAGGTCGCCGAGGTCATGAAGATGTTCGGCGCGATGGTCGCGACCGGCGAGGCGTCGCCGGCGCAGCTCGCCCGCGCCGTCCGGGCCGACCTCACCGCGCTGCCGTTCGAGGACGGCTCGTTCGACACGGTCATCGCGTCCGAGGTGCTCGAGCACATCCCCGACGACGCGCTTGCCATCGGCGAGATCGCCCGGGTCGTCCGCCCCGGCGGCCGGGTCGCGGTCACCGTGCCGCGGTGGTGGCCGGAGCGCATCTGCTGGACGCTGTCGGAGTCCTACCGCACCGAGCCCGGCGGGCACGTTCGCATCTACACCGCCGACGGCCTCGCCGGGCGGCTCGCCGACGCGGGCCTCACGGTCAGCGGCCGCCACCACGCGCACGCGCTGCACTCGCCGTACTGGTGGATCAACTGCGCGGTCGGCCGGGAGAGCCTGCCCGCGCGCACCTACCACCGGATGCTCGTCTGGGACATCGTCAAACGGCCCTGGCTGACCCGCACGCTGGAGCGCACGCTCAACCCGGTCATGGGCAAGAGCGTCGTCCTGTACGCCGGCAAGCCCGCGGCGACCGCGCCGGGATCGGTCGATGCAGCCGCGTGACGCGGTGCCGGCGCTGGCCGGCCTACTCTCCGCCGACGCCATCCGTGCGACCGCGCGCACGATCGCGGCGGCACAGGAGCCGAGCGGCGCGATCCCGTGGTTTCCCGGCGGGCACACCGACCCGTGGGACCACGTCGAGTGCGCGATGGCGCTGGCCGCGGCCGGCCTGCGCGACGAGGCGGTCCGCGCCTACGAGTGGCTGGCCCGGACCCAGTCGGCGGACGGCTCGTGGCCGTCGAAGGTGGTGGCCGGCGAGGTCGCCGACACGCACCGCGAGCCGCACCAGTGCGCGTACGTCGCCGTCGGCGTTTGGCACCACGTCCTCGTCACCGGCGACACGTCGTTCGCCGCGCGGCTGTGGCCGGCGGTACGGCGGGCGGTCGACTTCGTCGTCGGCCTGCAGGACGACCGCGGCACGATCCCGTGGGCGGTCAACCCGGAGGGTGGGTACGCCGACGGCGCGCTGCTGACCGGGTCGTCGTCGACGTACCAGTCGCTTCGGTGCGGGCTCGCGCTCGCCGACCTGCTCGGCGAGGAGCAGCCGGAGTGGGAGCTGGCCGCGTGCGAGCTGCTGCACGCGCTGACCGCGCACCGCGACGAGTTTCTCGACAAGAGCCGGTTCTCGATGGACTGGTACTACCCCGTGCTCGGCGGCTGGCTGACGGGCGCGGCCGCGCGGGCCGAGCTCGGCGCGAAGTGGGCGGAGTTCGTCGTACCGGGCCTCGGCGCCCGCTGCGTCAGCGACCAGCCGTGGGTCACCGGCGCCGAGTCGTCGGAGCTGGTGCTCGCGCTCGACAACGCCGGCCGGCGCGACCAGGCGCTGGCGCTGCTCACCGACATCCAGCACCTGCGCGAGCCGGACGGGTCCTACTGGACCGGCTGGCAGTTCGCGCACCAGGTCTTCTGGCCGGACGAGCACTCGACCTGGACCGCGGCCGCGGTCATCCTCGCCGCCGACGCGCTGTCGCGGACGACCCCGGCCAACGGCATCTTCCGTGGCGACGGGCTGCCCGCGGTCACGGAGATTCCGGGGCCGGCGTGCGGTTGCCGATCAGCGGTGCGGTCTACCCAGAACCGGTCTACGTAGTACGCGTAACGAGCCGACGTGGCGCTCCTCGACGAAACCGTCGGCGAGCGCGGGCAGGTAGATGTGCTCGTACGGCGCCTGACCGCCCTCGGCGGGGTCGGTGAAGACGTCGTGGATCGCGAGCAGGCCGCCGGGCATGACGTGCCGGGCCCAGCCGTCGTAGTCGGCGATGCAGTGCTCGACCGCGTGCCCGCCGTCGACGAACAGCAGCGCGAGCGGCGTCGACCAGAGGCTCGCGACGGTGGCCGACCTGCCGACGATCGCGATGACCGTCTCCTCGAGGCCGGCGGCGGCGACGGTACGGCGGAAGAACGGCAGCGTGTCCATCCGCCCGGTGTCCGGGTCGACCAGCTCGGGGTCGTGCCACTCCCATCCCGGCTGGTTCTCCTCCGAGCCGCGGTGGTGGTCGACGGTGAACACATAGCTTTGTTGCTGCCGGGCCGCGGCGCCGAGCCAGACCGCGGACTTTCCGCAGTAGGTGCCGACCTCGAGGATCGGACCGTTGCTCGCTGCCGCCGACGCGACGTCGTACAACGCCTCGGCCTCGGCGTCGGGCAGGAACCCTTTCGCGGCGTCGGCGACCGCCCGCGCCTCCGCGGGGATCACGTGCCGTCGCCGTCGCCGCCGGCCGACTCGGAGAGGTTCGTACGGATCATGTCGGTGACGGTCGGGTCGAGCAGCGTCGTGACGTCGCCGAGCTCGCGGTTCTCGGCGATGTCGCGCAGCAGCCGGCGCATGATCTTGCCGCTGCGCGTCTTCGGCAGCTCGGGCGTGACGAGGATCTGGCGCGGCTTCGCGATCGGGCCGATCTCCTTCGCGACCTGGTCGCGTAGCGACTGCACGAACGCCTCGCCCTTGCTCTCGTCCTCGGCGACGTTGCCGCGCGGCGTGACGAACGCGACGATCGCCTGACCGGTCGTCGGGTCGGTCGCGCCGACGACCGCGGCCTCGGCGACGGCGGGGTGGCCGACGAGCGCGTGCTCGACCTCGGTGGTCGAGATGCGGTGGCCGGAGATGTTCATCACGTCGTCGACGCGGCCGAGCAGCCAGATGTCGCCGTCGTCGTCCTTCTTCGCGCCGTCGCCGGCGAAGTACGTCTTGTCGAACCGCGACCAGTAGGTCTCGCGGTAGCGCTCGTCGTCGCCCCAGATGCCGCGCAGCATCGACGGCCACGGCTCGGTCAGGACCAGGAACCCGCCGCCGCCGTCGGGCACCGGCTTGCCGTCGTTGTCGACGACGTCCGCGCTGATGCCGGGGAACGGGGTCATCGCGGCACCGGGCTTCGTCGACGTGACGCCCGGCAGCGGCGTGATCATGATGGCGCCGGTCTCGGTCTGCCACCACGTGTCGACGACCGGCGTGCGGCCGCCGCCGACGTACGTGCGGTACCAGACCCACGCCTCCGGGTTGATGGGCTCGCCGACCGACCCGAGGACGCGCAACGACGAAAGGTCGTACGGCGCGAGCAGCTCGTGGCCCCACTTCATCAACGTGCGGATCGTGGTCGGCGCGGTGTAGAGGATCGTTACCTTGAACTCCTCGACCAGCTTCCACCAGCGGTCCTGGTCGCCCGGGTGCGGCGTGCCTTCGTACAGCAGCGACGTCGCGCCGTTGCAGAGCGGGCCGTACACGATGTACGAGTGGCCGGTGATCCAGCCGATGTCGGCGGCGCACCAGTAGACGTCGGTGTCGGGCTTGAGGTCGAAGACGTAGCGATGCGTCGCCGCGACCTGGGTGAGGTAGCCGCCGGTCGTGTGCAGGATGCCTTTGGGCTTCGCGGTCGTGCCGGACGTGTACATCATGAACAGCGGCTGCTCGGCATCGAACGCTTGCGCCTCGTGGGTGTCGGGCTGCTTGTCGACCACGTCGTGCCACCACACGTCCCGGCCTTCGGTCCACTGGACGTCGCCACCGGTGCGCCGTACGACGAGCACGTGCCGTACGTCGGGGCAGTCCGCGACGGCGTCGTCGACCGCGGGCTTGACCGGCGTCGGCGCGCCGCGCCGGTACTGGCCGTCGGTGGTGACGACGACGCGCGCGTCGGCGTCGAGGATGCGCCCCTTGAGCGCGTCGGACGAGAACCCGCAGAACACCACGTTGTGCGGCGCGCCGATGCGCGCGCAGGCGAGGACCGTCGCGATCGTCTCGGGGATCATCGGCATGTAGATGGCGACGCGGTCGCCGGCTTGCACGCCGAGCTCGGTGAGCGCGTTCGCGGTTTTCGCGACCTCGCGCTGCAGGTCGGCGTACGTGATCGTGCGGCGGTCGGTGTCGCCGTCGGCGACCCAGTGGAACGCGACCTTGTCACCGAAGCCGGCCTCGACGTGCCGGTCGACCGCGTTGACCGCGGCATTGAGCCGGCCGCCGACGAACCACTTCGCGTACGGCGCTTCCCACTCCAGCGCGGTGTCCCACTTCGTGTCCCAGCGCAGCCACTGGGCCTGCCGCTCCCAGAACGCAACGCGGTCGCGCGCGGCTTCGTCGTACAGGCTCGGTTGCGCGTTGGCGTTCGCGGCCAGCTCGGCCGGAGGGTCGAAGCGCCGGGACTCGTGCAACAGTGCGTCGAGCGTGGGTTCGGGCATACCTCGGCTCCTCCGGTCGCGTTCGCGCCATTCTCCATCGGCGCCCGAAGTGTGTACGGCGGCGGTCGTCATGACGACCGGAACCGCGCACACTTCGTCAGCCGGCGGTGTCCCACCAACGCAGGACGCGCGCGGCGCGCAAGGTGTTCCACCGGCTGGGCCGGCCGTCGCCGTCTTCCATCGTGAAGTGCACGGCGCCCGGATGCGTGTTCTCCAGCAGCCAGGTGCCGTCGGGCTGTTGCTTCGACCGCACCAGCTCGACCGCCTCGCCGAGGCGCGGGTCCCGGACGCCGGCCGCGCGGAAGTAGTCGAGCCCACGTAGGACGTCGTAGTGCCAGCGGGGCGGGTACGAGAACGCGAGCCACTCGTCGGCGACGACCTCGCCGGTGCTCTTGCGCCGGAACAGCGCGCGTTCGAGCAGGTACTCCTCGCCGCGCTGCCGGGCCGCGCGCACGTCGTCGGACCCGCCGGTCGCCCGCTCGAACTCGAGTAGTCCTTCGAGCACGCAGATCGTCGAGTGGAACGACGCGACGGTCGCGCCGTTCTCGGTCCAGCAGTTCCAGCCGCCGTCGTCGAGCTGGTCGGCGGTGACCAGCCGCTCGACGATGCCGCCGACGTCGGCGCCGAAGTACGCGCCGAGTGCGACGGTGCGGCCGTTGATGCACGGCTCGACCTCCCCGGCGAAGAACGGCGCGCCGTCGTACTCCCAGCGGCAGTTCGCCGCGACCAGCCGCGTCATCTCGCGTGCGGTCTCGGTGTGCGGATCGAGGCCGAAGTCGTACAGGTCGCTCATCGCCGGCAGCGTCGACGTCCACGGCTGGGTGCCCGGCTCCGGCGGGTCGCCCCGGCCGGGGAAGCACGCCCCGCCCATCCACTGGCCGTCGGGATCGCGCGCCGCGAGCAGCCGCGCGCCCCAGCCCTCGGTCGTCACGCGGGCGCGTTCGGCGGCGACCTCGGCGGCCGGTGCGTCGGTCAGGTCGCGCATGACCTGCCACCGGATCGCAGCGTCGCCGTCGAGCAGCCAGTCGATCACGCGACGCCGGCTAGTGGCCGCCGCTGCCCCCGGAGTGGCTCACCGGCGTCGGGGTCGGCGACGGCTTGGGTGCGGTGCTGTGCGTCGCGACGGGTGTCGGGGTCGGCGTCGGCCGCGGGCGCGGCGCGGCCGTCGTACGGGTCGGTGCCGGCTGCTTCGCTGCGGGGGTACGGCGCGCGGACGGCCGGGGCTTCGGCGGCTTCGGCGGCTTCGGCCGCAACGAGGCGGGCGGCGATGCAACGGGGGTAGGCGACACGGTGCCGGGACCGACGGCGGCGCCCGGCCCGGTGCCGGCCGCGACCGGAGTCGACGATCCGGAGCCGGCGACGGCCGACACGACGCCGTACGTACCCGCCACCGAGCCGACGGCGACGGCGACGGTCGCCGCGCGGACCGAGCGGCGGGCTCGGTCGCGATCGTCGTGGTGGCTGCGCCGGTTCGCGGTCATATCCCTTCTATCGTCCCCCATGCCGGCGGGGTTCGGACCTCACTCATTCGCCACTGAGCACGATCGCCAGCGTCGGGCAGGCCTTCGCCGCACGGCGGGCGTGCGCGACGAGCTGGCGCGGCAGCTCCTCGCCGTCGAGGATCGGGTACCCCCACTCGTCGAGCTCGATCCACTCCGGCAACACCTCGGCGCACAGCCCGTGCGCCTCGCACGCGACCGGGTTGACCCGGATCCGCAGCGTCATCGCCAGCCCTCCGCCGGTCGCGGCACCGGCAGCCACGCCGGCGCCCCGGCGGCGGCGCACGGCCGGCCGGACCGGTGCTGCGCGACGTCCTCGGCGAACACCGCCAGCGCCGTCGACGCGAACCGCACCGCACCGTCGGGATGTCGGCACGCACCACGACCGGGTACGACGGCAAGCCACCGTTCGAGCGCCGGCCACCACCGCTCGTCCCACCCAC
>JAVEEI010000004.1 GCA_030840525.1 Frankiaceae bacterium | reverse complement strand
TGGGTGCCGGTGCCCTGCGGGCCGGACGCGTGGATCGCCCCGGTCTTCGGGTTGACCGCGAGGTCGGGTTCGCCGTACGCGTGGATGGGGTCGACGATCCGCGGTACGCCGAACACGGGCGTCGCCGCCGACGTTCCGGCGGTGGCCGAGCCGGCGGCGAGACCGGTCAGGGCGAGTGCGGCGGCGGCGGCGAGGCAGGACACGGTGCGCGGGTACATGGCGCGAACTTCGTCACGTCTGTCCGCTTTCCTGCCCGCCGGCCACCGGCCCCTCCCAGCCCGAGGTTTGAGTGTGACGAAGCTCGTCTTCTCAATCGCTGAGAAGACGAGCTTCGTCACACTCGACGGGGTGGGGCGGGCGCGCTACGCGCGCCACCCCCACCCGGTTACTCCGCGCGGCGGCGGCGGGCTAGCGACGCGATGCCCAGCAGCGGGAGCAGCAGCGCCTCCGGCAGCACCGCGCCGGCGAACGTGCCGTGCTTCGCCGCGGCCGCCTCGAAGTTGAACGACTTGGTCCCCTCGAGCTCGAGCGGGACCTCGTCGGCGTCGCTCTGCACCTTGCTGTCCGGCGTGGCGCCCGAGACCGGCGCGGCGAACACGTAACCCGCGACCTCCTCGAGCAGGCTCTTGCTCGACGGGTTGCCGACCGCCGACAGCGGCACGTGGATCGTGTAGATCGTGTTCTGGCCGGCCCGCACCGTGCCGGTCGCCGCGACCGCGCCGGTCAGCGGCGGCGCGACGTAGTCGAGCGTGTGCGGGTCACACGCCGACACCGAGCACGAGTCGGTGCTCGCCGTCTTGCCGGCGTAGAACGTCGCCGGGGTCGCGCCGCTCGCGTCCATGTCGACGCCCGCGTGGTAGAGCGTGTTGCCCATCTGCCAGCGCACGACCAACCGCCCGTACGACGCCGCCGCGGCCTTCGCCGCGTCGGCCAGCGTGCCGTGCGCCGTCGTCACGGTGATCTTGAGCTCCTTGCTGTTGCGGGCGAGCTGGACCTTCTCGATGTCGGCGCCCGGCACCGCCGTACCGCCGAGCACCGGGTACCGGGCGTCGCCGGCCGGGTCGGTGACCTGCGCGAGCGGCGCCTGCGTCTCCGCCGGCTTCAGCGGCTTGCCGGTCCACGCGTCGAGGCCGGTCTCCTGGGTCGCCACGGTCACGACCGCGGCGCCCGGGTGGTCGGCCGCCTCGACGTTGCCGAGGACGGACGCGAGGCCGTTCGACGTGTCGGTGTAGACGATGCGCGCGCGGCCCTGGTTGTCGATGGTCACCTGGAAGAAGTCCGCGATGTTGCGGTTACCGGTCGCGGTGATGCAGCCGGTGCCGAGCATGCAGATGTCGTTGTAGTGCATGGGGTGCTGGCTCGCGACCGACTCGACGATGTGCGGCCGGCTCGACGCCGCCTTGTCGATCTGCGCGAACCACGTCCACCACGCCTCGCCCTTCTTCGCCGACGGGCCGGCGTTGCCGAGCTGGCCGAGGCTCATGTCGGTGCCGTACCACGCGACGTCGATGATGCCGTTGCGGCCGCCGGCCACCCACGGCATGAGGCCGACCGCGGCCGGCGGGCGGTTGATCTTGATCGCCGGGCTCCAGGCGCCCCAGTCGCGGCCGTTCGCGAGCGGCTTCGCGTAGGAGTAGTAGAGCTGGTAGTCGCTGCCGCCCACCCAGACGACGTAGAGGTTGCGGCCGGCGTCCTCGGCGAAGCCCGGGAACAGCGTGTTGGGGTCGCCGCCCAGGACGTTGGGCATGATCGGCTCGTACTTCATCGTCAGGTGCGCCGTGCCGTCCTTTGCCGGCTGGCCGACGGCGAGCGCCATGCCACCGCCGTGCATGACGACGGTGAGCAGGTCGCCGGTGTGCTGGTCGATCGCGATCGGCGCGTCGGTCGGGCTGTAGCCGCCGCCGGTCGCGATCGTCGTGGCACCGTCGTCCTGGTGCCAGTTCGTCGGGTTCGAGCCGTCGGTGTAGTCGACCTTGGAGCCGTTCGTCGCCGCCGAGTACTTCAGGTACACCAACGGACGTGCGCCCTTGTACGGCGAGATCGTGTGGTCGCTCGGCGCCGGGTCGTAGACCCCCATCCACTGCCGGTCCGCGCCGGGAGCGGAGCAGCCGAGCGGCGTCGACTGCACGGTACGGCCGTTGTCGTGCGAGTAGCCCGCGGTGAAGCACGCCAGCGCGTAAAGGTCGGCGTAGTAGATGTTGCTGTGCCGGTCGATCGCGATCTCGGTGTCGCCGCCGCCCGGGCCCATCGTCGACTTCGTCGGGATGAGCGCGGACGGGTACGCCGTACCGGTCTTGTTGTCCTGCACCAGGCGGTAGGAGTCGCCGTTGTCGTAGGAGGCGTTCCAGATCGAGCGCTGGGTGCCGGTGCCCTGCGGGCCGGAGACGTAGACGGTCCCGTTCGGCGCGACCTTGATGTCGGGCTCGCCGTAGACGTGGATCGGGTCGACGACGCGCGGCACGCCGAAGCGGATGGCGCCGGGCTTCACCGACGCGCCGCTCGCGGGCGTCAGCGCCAGCGTGATCGCGCCGAGGCCGGTGGCAACGGTCGTGGCAAGGACGACGGAACGCTTCACGGGTGGTCCCCTCCCAGGTCGGTCGCGCCACGCTTCGGCGCGCCGGCGGCGAATTCCTGCCGTGGGCCCGGCAAGTGTGAGCGTGGGCGGTCGCTATAGCCACCGCGGCCGCACACGCTTCGGCCCGCCGGCGGCCGCGCGTGAGTGCGGCATAGGCTCGCGGCGGTGTCAGGCGATCTGTTCGCGGCGGCCGCGGCGGAGGCCGCGCGGGCTGTCGCGCCCCTGGCCGCGCGGCTGCGGCCGGCCACGCTCGACGAGGTCGTCGGCCAGGAGCACCTGCTCGGCCCCGGCTCGCCGCTGCGGCGGCTGGTCGAGGGCGGCGGAACGACGAGCGTGCTGCTCTGGGGGCCGCCGGGTAGCGGCAAAACCACGATCGCCCGGCTGCTCGCGGCCGGCCGGGTGTTCGTCGAGCTGTCCGCGGTCACGGCCGGCGTGAAGGACGTCCGGTCGGCGGTCGAGGAGGCCAAGGACCGGCTCGGGATGTCCGGCGAGCGCACCGTCCTGTTCGTCGACGAGGTACACCGGTTCACCAAGTCGCAGCAGGACGCGCTGCTGCCCGGCGTCGAGGCCGGGCTCGTCACGTTCGTCGGGGCGACGACCGAGAACCCGTTCTTCTCGGTGATCTCGCCGTTGCTCTCCCGGTCGCTGCTACTGACCCTCGAGCCGCTGGACGACGACGACATCCGCGTCCTCGTCGCGCGCGCTCTGCAGGACGACCGCGGGCTCGGCGGCCGGCTCACCCTCGACGACGACGCGCTCGACCACCTGCTCCGGGTCGCCAGCGGTGACGCCCGCCGCGCGCTGACCGCACTCGAGGCCGGCGCCGGCGCGGCCGACGCGACCGGCAAGGCCGCCATCGACCTCGCGACGCTCGAACAGTCGATCGACCGGGCCGCGGTGCGCTACGACCGCGAGGGCGACCAGCACTACGACGTCACCAGCGCCTTCATCAAGAGCATCCGCGGCGGCGACGTCGACGCCTCGCTGCACTACCTCGCCCGGATGGTCGAGGCGGGCGAGGACCCGCGGTTCATCGCCCGCCGGCTCGTGATCCTCGCCAGCGAGGACGTCGGGCTGGCCGACCCGCAGGCGCTCGGCGTCGCGGTCGCCGCCGCGCAGGCCGTCCAGCTCGTCGGGCTGCCCGAGGGCCGGCTCAACCTCGCCGAGGCGACGATCTACCTCGCGCTCGCCCCGAAGAGCAACGCCGTCATCCGCGCGATCGAGGCGGCGAGCGCCGACGTACGGGCCGGGCTGGCCGGCCCGGTCCCGGCGCACCTGCGCGACGCCCACTACCCGGGCGCAAAGCGGTTACAGCACGGCAAGGGGTACCGATACCCTCATGACTTCCCGGACGGTGTGGCCCAGCAGCAGTACGCACCGGACGCCGTCGCCGGCCGGGACTACTACCACCCCGCCGACCGGGGTGCCGAGCGGACGATCGCGGCCCGGCTGGCCGCGCTGCGCGGCGCCGTGCGCGGCGAGGCCGAGACGAGGGAGCGAGAAGAGCCATGAGGACGTTGGCGAGCGGCTTGTCCGGCGGCGAGGTCGCCGGTCTCATCGTCGCGGTCTTCTGGGGTGTGCTCGTCTGCTTCATCGGCTACGTCCTCGTCAAGCTCGGCAAGGTCGTCGGCGAGACCGGCAAGCTGGTCGCCGGCGTGACCGACCAGACGGTCCCGCTGCTTGGCGAAGTGACCACGTCGGTCGTGCACATCAACACCGAGCTCGAGCGCGTCGACGCGATCACCGCCAACGTGCAGACCGCGTCCGCGAACGTCTCCGCGCTGACGTCGGTGTTCGCCGCGACGCTCGGCTCGCCGGTCATCAAGGTCGCCGCGTTCTCCTACGGCGTTCGCCGGGCGCTGGGCGAGCGGCGCGAAGACGAGGTCAAGCGCCGGGTGAAGCGCGAGATGAAGGCAGAGAAGCGGGGGAAGAAGGCGTGAGGCGGTTGTTCTACGTCGCGCTCGGCGCGAGCGCGGGGGTTCTCGCCGTACGGCGGGCGTCGGCGGCGCTCAACCGGTGGACCCCGGAAGGCGTGGCCGGCCAGCTCGGCGGCGCGGGCGAGCGGATCGCGCTGTGGTGGGCCGAGGTGCAGGCCCTCGCGGCGGCGCGGGAGGACGAGCTGCGGCACGCGCTCGGCCTCGACGCCGAGGTCGAGGACGACGACGACGCGGCACCGACGAGGGTCAGGTCGGCGCGATGAACCCCGCCCAAATGAACCCCGCCCAAATGAACTCGGCAGAGATCCGGTCGCGGTTCCTGAGCTTCTTCGAGCGCAACGGTCACACCGTCGTGCCGTCCGCGTCGCTGATCGCCGACGACCCGACGCTGCTGCTGGTGAACGCCGGCATGGTGCCGTTCAAGCCGTACTTCCTCGGCCAGGCCCCGGCGCCGTACCCGCGGGCGACGAGCGTGCAGAAGGTCGTGCGCACCGTCGACATCGACATCGTCGGCACCACGACGCGGCACCTGTCGTTCTTCCAGATGAACGGCAACTTCTCGTTCGGCGACTACTTCAAGGAAGGCGCGATCCCGCTCGCGTGGGAGCTGCTGACGACTCCGGTCGACGCCGGCGGCTACGGCTTCGAGCCCGACAGGCTGTGGGCCACGGTCTTCCAGGACGACGACGAGGCGTTCGACATCTGGACCCGCGTCGTCGGGCTGCCGCCGGAGCGGGTGCAGCGGCGCGGCTACGAGGACAACTACTGGCACATGGGCGTGCCCGGCCCCGGCGGCCCGTGCTCCGAGATCTACTTCGACCGCGGGCCGGCGTACGGCCGCGAGGGTGGCCCGGTCGTCGACGAGGAGCGCTACCTCGAGGTCTGGAACCTCGTCTTCATGCAGGACGACCTCGGCGAGGTCCGCAGCAAGGTCGACTTCGACATCGCCGGTGACCTGCCGGCGAAGAACATCGACACCGGCATGGGCCTCGAGCGCATGGCCGTGCTGTTGCAAGGCGTCGACAACATCTACGAGACCGACCTGCTCCGGCCGCTGATCGACCAGGCCGGCGAGATCACCGGCACGGCGTACGGCGCCGCCGACAAGTCCGACGTGCGGCTGCGGGTCGTCGCGGACCACACGCGGACGACGACGATGCTCATCGCCGACGGTGTCGTTCCCGGCAACGAAGGGCGCGGGTATGTGCTGCGGCGGATGCTCCGCCGCGTCGTCCGCAACCTGCGCCTGCTCGGTGCGGACCGGCCGGCGCTGACCGAGCTCGTCGCGACCACGTGCGCGGCGATGGGGGAGTCATACCCCGAGCTGCGCAGCGACCAAGTACGCATCGAAGCCGTTGCGGCACAAGAAGAAGAAGCCTTCCTGACGACGCTGCGCACCGGCTCGACGCTGTTCGACAAGGCGATCGGTGACGTACGCGGCCGCGGCGAGTCGCAGCTGCCGGGTGCCGAGGCGTTCGCGCTGCACGACACCTACGGCTTCCCGATCGACCTGACGCTGGAGATGGCGCGCGAGCAGGGGCTCACGGTCGACGAAGACGGCTTCCGCCGGTTGATGGACGAGCAGCGGCACCGGGCCAAGCGCGACGCGCAGGAGCGCAAGACCGGGCACGCCGACGTCTCGGTCTACCGCGCGCTGCTCGACACCGCGGGCACCAGCACGTTCACCGGGTACGTCGAGGTCGAGAGCGAGGCGACGGTTCGCGGCCTGCTGGTCGAGGGCATCGCGGTCGACATCGCGAGCGAGGGCGCGGAGGTCGAGCTCGTCCTCGACCGCACCCCGTTCTACGCCGAGGGCGGCGGGCAGCTCGCCGACCACGGCGTGATCCGGCTCGCCGACGGCGCGGTCGTCGAGATCCACGACGCGCAGAAACCGTTGCCGGACCTCGTCGTACACCGGGGTCGGGTCGTGTCCGGCGAGGTCGTCGTCGGCGGCCCGGTCGAGGCGGTCGTCGACGTCGAGCGCCGTAAAGCGGTTTCCAGGGCACACACCGCCACCCACTTGGTGCACCAGGCGATCCGGCGCGCGCTCGGCGAGCAAGCCGCGCAGGCCGGCTCGCTCAACGACGCGGGCCGGTTCCGGTTCGACTTCTCCTCGCCCGGCGCGGTGCCGGAGAGCGTGCTCGCCGACGTCGAGGCCGAGGTCAACGCCGTACTGCTCGACGACCTGCCGATCCGCGCGTTCGTCACCACCCAGGACGAGGCCCGGCGGATCGGCGCGCTCGCGCTGTTCGGCGAGAAGTACGGCGAGGCGGTGCGGGTCGTCGAGGTCGGCGACTACGCGCGCGAGCTGTGCGGCGGCACGCACGCGGCCCGGTCGACGCAGCTCGGGTTGGTGAAGCTGCTGCACGAGTCGTCGATCGGGCAGGGCGTGCGCCGGGTCGAGGGTCTCGTCGGCGCCGACGCGTTCGGCCACCTCGCCCGCGAGCACGCGCTCGTCAGCCAGCTCACCGAGGCGCTGAAGGCGCGGCCGGAGGAGCTGGTCGAGCGGGTACACGCGACGCTGACCCGGCTGCGCGAGCTGGAGAAGGAGCTCGAGCGGGTCCGCGCGGCGGGAGTGCTGAACCAGGCCGGCGAGCTCGCGGCGGCGGCGACCGACGAGTTCGGCGTCTCGGTCGTGGCGCACCGCGCGCCCGACGGCACGGCCGGCGACGACCTGCGCAAGCTGGCCCTCGACGTGCGCGGGCGGCTGCCGGCCGACCGGCCCGTGGTGGTGGCCGCGTCGTCGGTGACCGACGGCCGGCCGGTGATCGTGGTCGCGGTCAACGAGAAGGGTCGCGAGTGGGGCATCGCCGCGGGCGACCTGGTTCGCGTGGCCGCGGCCGTGCTCGGCGGCGGCGGTGGCGGCCGCGACGACGTCGCGCAGGGCGGCGGGAGCAAGCCGGACGCGGTCGACGACGCGCTGGCCGCGGTGCGGCACCGGGTCGGCGAGCGGGTCACCGGCGCGGGGTGAGTGCCGTCGCCGTGGCGTTTCGCGCCGGAGTCCGCATCGCCGTCGACGTAGGGACGGTGCGGATCGGGGTGGCCGCGAGCGACCCGACCGGTGCGCTGGCCAGCCCGGTGACGGCCGTACGACGGGACCGGCGCGGCGGCTCCGACCTCGACCAGCTCGCGCTGCTCGTGACTGAGCGCGACGCGGTCGAGGTCGTCGTCGGGTTGCCGCGGACGCTGCGCGACACCGACTCGGCGTCGACGGCCGATGCGCGCGACTTCGCCGCCGCGCTCGCGCGCCGGGTCGCGCCGGTGCCGGTCCGGCGCGTCGACGAGCGGCTCACCACGGTGACGGCGACCCGCGGGCTGCGCTCGGCGGGGCGGAGCGCGAAGGCGTCGCGCCCGCTGGTCGACGCGGCCGCGGCCGTCGTACTTCTCGATGCCGCGCTGGACCGCGAGCGCGCGACCGGCGAGCCGGCCGGGGACCCGGTGCCGGCGGGATGAACGACGACCTCGGCATCGGCCTCGAGGCGGTCGACGAGCCACGGCCCAACTACCGCGCCCGCCGGGTCGCGGCGGTCGTCATCGTGCTCGTACTCGTCGCGGCGCTCGCCATCGGCGCCATAGGCATCGTGCGCGGCGCCGACGGTCTGCGCAACCTGTTCGGGTCACCGGCCGACTACTCCGGCGCGGGGTCGGGCAGCGTCGTCGTCGAGGTGCACGACGGCGACACGCTGTCGCGGATCGGCGAGCGGCTGCAACATGCCGGCGTCGTCGAGAGCGTCGGCGCGTTCACCGCCGCGGCCGACGCGAACACCAAGGCGGGGCTGATCGGCCCGGGCTTCTACCGGCTGCACAAGCACATGAAGGCGACGCTCGCGCTTTCACTGATGCTCAACCCGTCGTCGCTGGTCGCCGACCGGGTGACCGTCACCGAGGGCATGCGGATGGACGCGATCCTGCTGGCGTTGTCGTCCAAGGCGCATATTTCGTTGCAGTCGTTGAAGAGTGCGGCTGCCGACCCGGTTGCGCTCGGCGTGCCGGCGTGGGGTCGCGGGCACTCGCTCGAAGGCTTCCTGTTCCCGGCGACGTACGACTTCCCGCCCAACACCACCGCCGTCCAGTCGCTGACCGCGATGGTGCACCGCTTCAACCAGGCGGCGTCGAGCCTCGACCTCGTCGCGCAGGCGACCGCCGCGCACATGACGCCGTACGACGTACTGACGCTCGCGTCGATCGTGCAACGCGAAGGCCGGCTCGACGCGGACTTCCCGACGATCGCACAGGTCTTTCGCAACCGGCTCGCGCGCGGCATGACGCTCGGCTCGGACGCGACGCTCTACTACATCAAGCCGCTCGGCTACGGCACGCTGACCGCGAGCGACCTACGGATCGACTCGCCCTACAACACCCGGCTGCACAAGGGGTTGCCGCCGACGCCGATCGTGTCGCCGGGAGAGCTGGCGATCCGCGCAGTGCTGCACCCGACTGTCGGCGACTATCTCTACTTCGTGACGATCGACAAGGCCGGCCACGCGGCGTTCGCGCGCACGGACGCGGAGTTCCAGAAGCTGGTCGCCCAAAGTCGCCGGAACGGCGTGCGATGACGCAGAGCCGGCGGAACGGCGTCCGGTGACGTCCGTACCGTCGTCGCGGGCCGGCGCGGCGGTCCTCGGCTCGCCCATTGCGCACTCGCTGTCGCCGTCGCTGCACCGGGCCGCGTACGACGCACTCGGGTTGCCCGGGTGGACATACCGCGCGGTCGAGTGCCGCGCCGACGAGCTCGCGTCGGTGTTGCGTGCGCTCGACGACGAGGGGCTCGCGGGGGTCTCGCTGACGATGCCGCTGAAACAGGCGGTCGTGCCGAAGCTCGCGTCGGCCGACGAGCTGGTCGGCGAGGTCGGTGGCGCCAACACGGTGCTGTTCGGCGCCGCTGCGGGGGAGTGGAGCGGCTTCAACACCGACGTGCCGGGGATGGTCGACGCGCTGTCCGGCTTCGATCTGGCGGACACGGCGACCGTGCTCGGCGCCGGTGCGACGGCACGGTCCGCAGTGGTCGCGCTCGCCCTGCTCGGGGTACGGCGCGCCGTCGTACGGGCTCGCCGATCCTCGGCCGCGGCCGAGCTGGTGTCGCTGGGTGCGGGGCGCGGGCTGGCCGTCGACGTCGAGCCGTGGCCGGCTGAGCCCATTGATGCCGACCTGCTCGTGTCGACGGTGCCGGCCGGTGCGGCCGATGACGTGCCGGTCGTCGCAGCGGCCGGCCGGGTGCTGTTCGACGTCGTCTACGCGCCGTGGCCGACGCCGCTCGCGGCCGCCTGGTCGTCGGCCGGCGGCACCGTCGTCGGCGGGCTCGAGCTGCTCGTCGCCCAGGCAGCGCGCCAGGTCACCCTGATGACTGGGATGGACGCTCCGGTCGACGCGATGCGCGCCGCCGTCGCTTGAGGTGTCGCTAACCTGCGGCTGTGGGGGATCACGCCGTCAGGTGGATGGCCGAGCCGGAGGCACACGACTTCCCGGCCGCGGTCGCGTACCTGTCGCTGCTTGCCGCTCCCGAAGACATCGACGCAGCGGTGCGGCAATGGCGCGCGGCGAGCATCGTCCACCAGAAGGCAAAGGACATCCTGCGCGCGGCGCGGCTCGACGTACTCCCGCGGGACAACGCGCACGTTGCTTCGGATCTCGACAAGGTCCGCAAGGGTCACGCGCTGCCGCCGGTGCTGCTGGTGCGCGGCGATCTGTCGGCGGACCGGCCGGCTCAGATCGCCGACGGCTACCACCGCGTGTGCGCCAGCTACTGGACGGACGAGAACACCGACATCCCGTGCCTGCTCGCGCAACTCAGCTGACCGCATGACGTTCCAGACGCTCGCGCTCGTCGTGGCGGTCGGCTTGCTGGGGCCGGTGCTCGCCACGCCGTCGCGCTGGCGAGTTCCGATCCTCGCCGGCGAGCTGGCCGCGGGCATCGCCCTCGGCCGCACCGGCGCGGGCGCGTTGCACCCGTCCGACCCGACGTTCACGTTCCTCGCGAACATCGGCTTCGCGTTGGTGATGTTCGTCGCGGGCTCGCACCTACCCGTCCGTGACACGCGTCTGCGCGCGTCGCTGCGGCTCGGCGTAACGCGGGCGGTCGCTGTCGGCGTCGTCGCCACCGGCCTCGGCGTCGCGCTCGCCGCTGCGTTCGGCACATCGCACGGCGCGCTCTATGCCGTCGTGCTCTCGTCGTCGTCGGCCGCGCTCATCCTGCCGATGCTCGACTCGCTCGGGCTGAGTTCGCCGGGACCGGGCGGCGACGCCGTGCTCGACCTGTTGCCGCAGATTGCGATCGCCGACGCGGCCTCGATCGTCGCGCTGCCGCTCGTGATCGAGCCGTCCCGCGCGGCCCGCGCCGCCATCGGCAGCGTCGTGGTCCTCGCCGCGGCCGTCATTGCGTTCGTCGTGCTCGACATCGCCGAGCGCCGCGGTCTTCGCCGGCGGGTCCACGAGTTGAGCTAGCGGCGCAACTTCGCGCTGGAGCTGCGGGTGAGCCTGCTCGTCCTCTTCGTCCTCGCGGCGATCGCCGTACGCGCGAAGGTCTCGATCATGCTGGCCGGCTTCGCGCTCGGGCTCGCGGTCGCGCGCGTCGGCGAGCCGCGCCGGTTGGCGAAGCAGCTGTTCGGTCTCACCGAAGGACTGTTCGCGCCGCTGTTCTTCGTCTGGGTCGGCGCAACGATCGATGTCCGCGCGCTCGGCGCGCATCCGAAGTATCTGCTGCTCGGGTTCGCCCTTGCTCTCGCCGCAATCGTCGCGCACGCCGCCATGCGGGTGACCGGACAACCGGTCCTGCTCGGCATGGTCGCGGCCGCGCAGCTCGGCGTACCGATCGCTGCGGTGACGCTCGGCACCCAGCGGCACCTGCTGCACCCGGGCGAAGCGGCCGCGCTGCTGCTCGCCGCGTTGCTGACCGTGGCCGGTACGACGGTGGCCGCCGCGCTTGCCGCGCGCCGTACTCCGCCCGCCGCGCGGCCCGCACCGACCATGTGACCGAAGGCCGGCACACCACGGCGAAAACCGGACATCGGGGTGTTCAAGGCCTCGGCACCTCGCGCCGATGGGATGGACAGGCCGCAAACCCGACGACTGTGCGGCCGTCGAGAGAGGTGCCCACCATGCCCGACCCCACGAGCCGCTCCGGCCTGCTCGACCGCGCGATCGCCGACCTGCTGGCCCAGGCCCCCGAGGTCGAGGCCGCCGCCGTCGTGTCGTTCGACGGCCTGCCGATGGCCAGCGCGCTGCCCGCCACGATGGACGAGGACCGCGTCGCCGCGATGAGCGCCGCGCTGCTCAGCCTCGGCGAGCGTGCCGCCGAAGGCCTCGGCCGCGGCGGGCTCAACCAGGTCTACATCGAGGGCGACTCCGGCACCGTCTTCCTGGTGTCCTGCGACGACGAGGCCGTCCTGGTCGCCGTCGCCGCCAAGGGCGCCAAGGTCGGCATGATGCTCTACGAGGTACGCCGCGCCGCCGAGGCAGTCGCGAACGCTCTGCGCCAGAGCGACGTCGCCGAGGCCGCGCCCGTCGCGCCCGCGCCGGCACCGGTCGAGCCCGCCTACGCACCCTCGTACGACGCCGCCCCGGCGTACACCGAGCCCGTGTCCTACGCCGAGCCGGCCGCGACTTACGCGCCCGCCGGTTCCGCTGAGCCGGCCTGGCCGTCGTACCTGCCGAACGGCAGCGGCGGCGAGCCGACGACCTGGTCCTGACCCCCGCCCGCTGACGTTCCCGTATTGAGGCCGCTGTGAGACTCGAAGGCTCGCTCGACGCCTTCAGCTTGCCGGACATCTTCGCTCTGCTGAGCATGACGAAGAAGACCGGCGGGCTGCATCTGCGTCGCGCCGGCGCGCACGGCGTCGTGTGGTTCACCACCGGCGCCCTGACCGGCGGTGCCTCCGACGTAGGCCGGCAGGCGTTCGCCCGCCGTGTCGTCGGGTCCGGCCTGGTCGCGGACGCCGCGCTCGCCGACGCGGTCGACCGGTCGCTCGCCGAGGACGGTCTCGGCGTCGTCCGCGCGCTTCAGCAGGCCGGCGCGGTCGAGGAAGGCGCGCTGCACGACATCGGCGGCGAGCACGTCGTCGACACCGTCTTCGACCTGCTGCGCTGGCCCGAGGGCGACTTCGCGTTCGTCGTCGACGAGCCCAACCCCGACGACGTCGGCATCTCCCGCCAGGTCGACGACGTCGTCGCCGAGGCGCGCCGCCGGCTCGACCAGTGGGGCAAGGTCGCGACCACGCTCCCGTCGCCGCAGTCCGTGCTCTCGATCGTCACCAGCCCCGCCGCCGACCCGGTGCTCAGCCGCGACGAGTGGACCCTGCTCGCGCTCGTTGACGGCCGCCGCACCGTCGCGGCCATCGTCGCGTTGGCCGGCCGCGGCGAGTTCACCGTCGCGTCGTCGCTCGCCGACCTCGTCGAGCGCGGCCTGCTGCGCACCGCCGAAGGCGACGAGACCGGCTCGCTCACCCGCAAGCACGAGCTGCTCGCTCGGCTGGAAGGCGTCGCGCCGGTCGCGCCGCCGGAGCCCGCGACTGCTCCCGCCGCGCCCGCCGCGCCGGTCGCGGTCGAGGACCCCGTCATTGTCGAGGACCCCGTCGTCGAGGACATCGTCATGGACGGCAGCGACGACGACGACGACGACGAAGAGGACGAAGAAGACGACGACGAGCCGGTCGCCGCGGTCCGCTCCATCGCGGGCGGTTCGACGACGGCACGCAGAGCCGAGATCACCCCGAAGCGGCCGGAGCCCTTCCTGCCGCCGCGCCAACCGGAGCACCCGGAGGAGCCGATGCCCGCAGTCGCTGCCGTCGCCGGCGGCGCGCCCGCACCGACAGCCGCGGCGGCGTCGTACATCGAACGGGACCCGAGCGTGAACAAGAGCCTTCTCCTCCGTCTCATCGCCGGCGTGCGGGGGTTGTGACATGAGCGCAACGAACCGCATCCGTCGCCGTACGGCGGGCACCGCAGTGAAGATCGTCGTCACCGGCCCGTTCGCGGCCGGCAAGACGACGCTCATTCGCACGATCAGCGAAATCACTGTGCTGTCAACGGAAAAAGGCATCACCGACGAGACTCGCTCGCGCAAGACCGACACCACGGTCGCGATGGACTTCGGCCGGATCACGATCGACCGCGAGCTCGTGCTCTACCTGTTCGGTACGCCGGGGCAGGACCGGTTCGACTTCATGTGGGAGATCCTCGGCGAGGGCATGCTCGGCTACGTGCTGCTCGTCGACGCGACCCGGCCGGACTCGCTCGACGAGGCCGTCGGCATCCTCGACGCGTTCCGGCGGATGGCGCGGGTGCCGTTCGTCGTCGGGCTCAACCGGGCCGAAGGCATGGACGAGGCCGAGGAGGAGCGGATCCGCAAGACGCTCGACCTCGACCCGCACGTCCCCGTCGTACCGTGCGACGCAACCGACCGCGAGTCGGTCAAGTCGGTGCTGCTGGCCCTGCTGTACGCCGTCGTGGACACGCTGGACGGCGCCGCGGCAGCTCAGGCCTGACATGCGGCTGTTCCGTCGGCGCCGGCGTACGGCGGACGCCGGGTACGTCCCGTATGCACCGCGCCACTCCGCGGCGTGGGCGCAGCCGGCCGTACCGCCACCGGTGCCGGCCCAGCCGGCCCAGCCGGACCCCGCCGTACGCCTCGGGTTTGCCGACGGGACTGAGGTCGAGCTCGCCGCGTCGCACCCGAATGCGGTCGCGTTGCGGGCCGTCGCGGACCTACTCGTTCAAGACCCGCCCAACTCCGCCGAGGAATAAGACGTGAAGCAGCTCGGTGACATCCTGCTCGAGGGCGGGCTGGTCACGCAGGAGCAGCTGTCGGCCGCGTACGAGGAGCACCAGCGGGCCGGCCGCGCGCTCGGTCGCGTGCTCGTCGAGCGTGGCGTCCTCACCGAGAGCCAGCTCGTCGCCGCGCTCGCGCAGCAGATCGGGCTGAAGTTCGTCGACCTCTCCGACTACCCGCTCGACGGCGCCGCGGTCGCGTCCGTGCCGGCGACGGTGTGCCGCCGCTACAACGCGCTGCCCATCGGTTACGACGAAGGCCGCCTGCTCGTCGCGATGTCGGACCCCGCGAACGTGTTCGCGATCGACGACATCCGCTCGCTGACCGGCGCCGAGGTGAAGCCGGTCGTCGCGACCAAGGCCGACGTGACCGCCGCGTTCAACCGCGTGCACCGCGCCGACGGCGACCTCGACGACCTCACGATGGCGCTCGACAACACCGACGAGGACGACGACCTCAGCTCGCTCAAGGACGTCGTCGAAGACGCGCCGATCGTCAAGTTCGTCAATCTGCTGATCACCCAGGCGATCCAGGACCGCGCGTCCGACATCCACATCGAGCCGACCGAGCGCGACCTGCGGGTGCGCTTCCGGATCGACGGCGTGCTGCACGAGATCATGCGCTCGCCGAAGAACATCCAGTCCGGCGTCATCAGCCGGCTGAAGATCATGTCTGACATCAACATCGCCGAGCGCCGGATCCCGCAGGACGGCCGGCTGTCGGTCACGGTCAACCAGAAGAAGATCGACCTCCGGGTCGCGACGCTGCCGACGGTGTGGGGCGAGAAGGTCGTCATGCGGGTGCTGGACAACAGCACCGCGATGCTCAAGCTGTCGGACCTCGGCTTCCGCGACGACAACTACGAGCGCTACGCGGTCAGTTTCACCAAGCCGTACGGGATGATCCTGGTCACCGGCCCGACCGGCTCGGGTAAGTCAACGACTCTTTACGCGACGCTGAACATCGTCTCCAAGCCGGAGATCAACGTCATCACCGTCGAGGACCCGGTCGAGTACCGGATCCCGGGCATCAACCAGGTGCAGACCAATACGAAGGCGGGCCTGTCGTTCGCCAGCGCGCTGCGCTCGATCCTGCGGTCCGACCCCGACGTCGTCCTCATCGGCGAGGTCCGCGACCACGAGACCGCGCAGATCGCGATCGAGGCCGCGCTCACCGGTCACCTGGTGCTGTCGACGCTGCACACCAACGACGCGCCGAGCGCGATCACGCGGCTGGTGGAGATGGGCATCGAGCCGTTCCTCGTCGGCTCCGCGCTCGACTGCATCCTCGCCCAGCGGCTCGCCCGGCGGCTGTGCGCGAAGTGCCGCGAGGCCTACGTGCCCGAGGCGGAGACGTTGCGGCAGGCCAGGTTCCCGTGGGCCGAGGGGGAGCCGCTGCCGACGCTGTACCGCGCCGTCGGCTGCTCCGCGTGCGCGAAGACCGGCTACAAGGGCCGGCTCGCGCTGCACGAGGTGATGCCGGTCAGCGAGGAGATCGAGCGGCTCGCGGTCGAACGGGCGTCGGCGGCGGTCATCGGCCAGGTCGCGCGCGAGCAGGGCATGAAGACGCTGCGCGACGACGGCATGGCCAAGGTGCTCGACGGCGTCACCACCCTCGAAGAGATCCTCCGCGTCGTCGTCTGAGGCCCCGTGCTTTCCCGTTCTTTTCCGTCGAGTGTGACGAACTTCGTCTTCTGAGCCGCTGAGAAGACGAACAACGTCGCACTCGACGTGGGGGAGGGGTCGCGCCGGTGCCCGCTGAGCGGCGCAAGCCTCGTACGCCGTACGGCTCAAGGCAGGGACGTACGTGACCGATGCACCGCAGGAGGGACCGTACGTCCCTACCGAGACCGACTTGACCCCTTGCCGTAAAGGTGGACGCGACGTGGTGAGCCCGCTCGACCCCGACTGGAGCCCGGAGACGGCCGCTACGGCCGCTTCGGTGCCACCGCCCGCGGCCCATGCGCCGGCCTCCGTGCCCGAGCAGAGCGCGTCCCCGTTCACGTCGGCCGCCGCTACCGTTCCGCCGGTGTCCGCGCCGGCTCCCACCGTGCCGGCGCCGCCCGCGCCGTACGGCATCGACCCCGCGGCTGCCATGCCGGCACCCCATGTGCCGGCCGAGCCGCCGGCGCAGAGCCAGGCGCCTTCCTCGCCGGCCTCCGGCGGCCACGACGCGCACGAGAGCGTGGGCCGGTCGGCGATCGAGGAGGACAGCGCGTTCGAGGCGAGCCTGCTCACCGAGCTGCTCGTCGAGGTGCTCGACAAGGGGGCGTCCGACCTGCACATCACCGCGGGCGCCCGGCCGACCATCCGGCTGCACGGCTCGCTCGGCCAGCTCGAGGACCGGCCGATCCTCACGCCGCCGGTCATCCAGCGGATGATGTACGCGATCCTCACCCAACGGCAGCGGGAGAAGTTCGAGGAGGAGCTCGAGCTCGACTTCGCGTACGCCGTCCCCGGCAAGGCCCGTTTCCGCGTCAACCTTTACCGCCAGCGGGACGCACTCGGCGCCGCTTTCCGTTTGATTCCCTACGAAATCAAGGCGCTCGAAGACCTCGGCATCCCGCCGTCCATCAGCAACTTCGCGATGCTGCCGCGCGGGTTCGTCCTCGTCACCGGCCCGACCGGTTCGGGTAAGTCGACGACGCTCGCGTCGCTGGTCGACCTCGCCAACCGGCAGCGCCGCGACCACATCATGACGGTCGAGGACCCGATCGAGTTCCTGCACCGGCACAAGTCGTGCCTGGTCAACCAGCGCGAGGTCGGCGAGGACACCTGGTCGTTCCAGAACGCGCTGAAGCACGTGCTGCGCCAGGACCCCGACATCATCCTCGTCGGCGAGATGCGTGACCTCGAGACGATCTCCGTCGCGCTCACCGCGGCCGAGACCGGCCACCTCGTCTTCGCGACCCTGCACACGCAGGACGCGGCGCAGACGATCGACCGTGTCATCGACGTGTTCCCGCCGCACCAGCAGCAGCAGGTGCGGGTCCAGCTCGCCGGCGCGCTCCAGGGCGTCGTCT
The DNA here is from genome assembly GCA_030840525.1 of Frankiaceae bacterium. Lineage (GTDB taxonomy): Bacteria > Actinomycetota > Actinomycetes > JAFAQI01 > JAFAQI01 > BP-197. Next base: position 19,972 of record JAVEEI010000004.1, on the reverse strand, counting down.
GCCAGACCCTGGCGAAGTCGGTCGACGGTCAGGGCCGGGTCGTCGCGACCGAGGTTCTCGTCGCGACACCCGCTATCCGCAACCTGATTCGCGAAGGCAAGACGCACCAGATCTACAGCGCTCTGCAGGCCGGTGGCCGGCATGGCATGCACACCATGGACCAGCACCTCTCGGAGCTCGTCAAGGCCGGAAAGATCGCGTACGACACCGGCCTCGAGAAGTGCCACCACGTCGAGGACTTCAACCGGCTTTGCGGCCGGGCCTGAGAGGCGTTGAGAGATGGCAACAGCGACTACGACGTTCCAGTACTCGGTCCGGGACAAGGCCGGCAAGCTGGTCAGCGGCACCCTCGAGGGTGAGTCGCAGACCGCGGTCGTCCAGCGGCTGAAGTCGATGGGCTATGCCCCGGTGAGCATCTCCGAGTCGAACGCGGGCTTGAAGAAGGAGATCAAGATCCCGGGCTTCGGCAAGAAGGTGAAGCTCAAGGACCTGGCCATCCTCGCGCGCCAGTTCGCGACGATGATCAACTCCGGCCTGTCGCTGCTGCGCGCGCTGACGATCCTGACCGAGCAGACCGAGAACTCAGAGCTGGCAAGGATTCTCGGCGAGGTCCGCAACGACGTCGAGTCCGGCAACTCGCTGTCGGCGTCGATGGGCAAGCACCCGCGGGTGTTCCCGCCGCTCATGGTCAACATGTGCAAGGCCGGCGAGGTCGGCGGCTTCCTCGACTCCGTGCTGCTGCAGATCGCGGCGAACTACGAGTCCGAGGTCAAGCTGCGCGGCAAGGTCAAGGCCGCGATGACGTACCCCGTCGTCGTCTTCATCATCGCGATGATGGCCGTCACCGGCATGCTGCTGTTCGTCGTACCGACGTTCGCGAACCTCTACAAGCAGCTCGGCGGCAAGCTCCCCGCGCCGACGCAGATGCTGGTCAACATCTCGCACGCGTTCAAGTTCATGTTCCCGATCGGCGTGGTCGGCTCGATCGTGGGCTTCATCGCGTGGCAGAAGTACAAGCACACCCCGCAGGTGCGCAACGTCGTCGACCCGATGAAGCTGAAGATGCCGATCTTCGGCAGCCTGTTCCAGAAGATCGCGCTGTCGCGGTTCACCCGCAACCTCGGCACGATGATGCACTCCGGCGTACCGATCCTTCAGGCGCTCGAGATCGTCGCCGACACGAGCGGCAACGTGGTCATCGCCAATGCGGTGCACGACGTGCAGGACAGCGTCCGCAGCGGTGAGTCGCTGGCCGGCCCGCTGAAGAACCACGACGTCTTCCCGCCGATGGTCGTGCAGATGATGGCCGTCGGCGAGGACACCGGCGCGCTCGACTCGATGCTGCACAAGATCTCCGAGTTCTACGACCAGGAGGTCGAGGCGACGACCGAGGCGCTGACCGCCATGATCGAGCCGCTGATGATCGCGGTCCTCGGCGGCATCGTCGGCTCGATGATCATCTGCCTCTACCTGCCGATCTTCCACATCTACGACCTGGTCGCCAAGCAGAGCTGACCTGACCTGGCGCGTGACGGAAGGCCCCGGCGGAAACGCCGGGGCCTTCCGCATCCGTCCGTGCGAACGTGTCGCTCGTGACTTCCGAAAACCCCTCGCGGCGCACCGGCATGGCCCGGCCGCACTGAGGCCCACCTCCTTGGCCGCCACCGGGCGCGGGGAGGGACAATTGGCGCGTGTCCGTCCCTCCCACTACGGCTTCCCAGCCCGACGCCGTCCTCGACGCCCTGGACGGCATCCTGTCCGCCGCTCGCGACAACATCGTGTCCTGGGTGGGCGTGATGGAGCGGGTGGAGGCCATCCGCGAGCAGCGCCGCCAGGGCATCGCCTATACCCAGATGCAGATCGACGGTACGACGCCCCCGATCATCGACACGGTCGCGCGCAACCAGGAGCGGCTCGGGGCCGCAGCGGCGGCGTTACGCCGGGCGGTGGCGCACGCGCTCGTCGAGGAGGGGATGTCGCACGCCGACATCGCCCGGGTCTTCGGGGTCAGCCGGCAGCGGGTCGGCATGCTGCTGCGCAACGAGCCCGAGCCGCCGGACGCCGCCCGCGACTGACCCCGGGGGCAATGGGCATTGCGCCCCGCCTGCCCGGGTTGCCCGACAGCGTCGGTCTCGCGGTTGAGGCGGCGTTAGTCCTTTCGGGTCAATCGTCCTACCGATGCTCAAGGCAATGCCTGTTGCGGCCGAAACCCTTGTTGTCATCGAGCCGGGCCCTGGCTCACATCAACTGCTTCGGAAGGACCCGAAATGCTCGCTCGTCTGCACAAGATGCGCGAGGAGGAGGGCTTCACCCTCATCGAGCTCCTCGTCGTCATGATCATCATCGGTATTCTGGCCGCGATCGCGATCCCGCTGTTCCTGAACCAGCGGAAGAACGCGGTCGACGCGTCCATCAAGTCCGACCTGCGCACGCTGGCGAACGAGATGGAGAGCCAGTACACCGACACCCAGGCGTACCCGGCGACCATCACGCAGGCCTCGGCCGGCGCCCCGGTCACCGTCGGCACCTCGTCGGTCCGCGTCTCCGCGAACAACAGCTTCACCCTCACGCTGAACGCCACGACCGACGCGTTCTGCCTCAAGGGCACCGACACCAAGGCCACGCACGCGTGGGTCTACGTGTCGAGCCAGGGCGGCCTCCAGCCGGCCGCGACGACCGCTTGCCCGGCGTCGTTCTAAGCACGACCCAAGCGTCACCCAAAGGCCGGGACCGGTAAGGTCCCGGCCTTTGGCCTGCCCGGGACGAAATTCACCGGGTTGCCGCTCAAGTAATCCGCAGGTAGGGCCGACAGTTGCCTTGTCATCAATGAGCCGCATGGCCGAGTGAAGGGCACACCCGCTGCGAGGCGGGGCCGCAAAGCTAGGGGACTCGCAGGGCCCGTGAGTCAGCCCGGCTGCCTGGGCCGGCACCTCCGTACGGAGGGGTCGCGCAGGGTTTCACACAGCGTGGCTCGCCACACCGTCCCGGAAGGACCGCAATGCTCGCTCGTCTGCACAAGATGCGCGAGGAGGAGGGCTTCACCCTCATCGAGCTCCTCGTCGTCATGATCATCATCGGCATTCTGGCCGCGATCGCGATCCCGCTGTTCCTGAACCAGCGGAAGAACGCGGTCGACGCCTCCATCAAGTCCGACCTGCGCACGCTGGCGAACGAGATGGAGAGCCAGTACACCGACACCCAGGCGTACCCGGCGACCATCACGCAGGCCTCGGCCGGCGCCCCGGTCACCGTCGGCACGTCGTCGGTGCGCGTCTCGTCGAACAACAGCTTCACCCTGGCGCTGAACGCGACCTCGGACGCGTTCTGCCTCGTCGGCTCCGACACCAAGGCGACCCACAACTGGGTCTACGTGTCGAGCCAGGGCGGCCTCCAGCCGGCCGCGACGACGGCTTGCCCGGCGTCCTTCTAGTAGCAGCCAGCTCCTCCGCTGAGGGCCGGGACCGTTTGGTCCCGGCCCTCAGTTTTGTGTCTCCGCGCGTTCAAGAGTGGCGCTCGCCGTTACGACAACTACCTCGTGTCGAAGCGGTTTCGCAACGCCGAGGAGGGGTTCACCCTCATCGAGCTGCTCGTCGTCATGATCATCATTGGCATCCTCGCCGCGATCGCCATCCCGCTGTTCCTCAGCCAGCGTGTGAACGCGCGCGACACCGGGGTGAAGTCCGACCTGCGCAGCGTCGCCGCGCAGGAGGAGGGCTTCTACACCGGCGGGCAGACCTACGGCACGTTCGCGCAGATGGTCGCGACCGGCATCAGCTTCAACCACCTGAGCCCCGGCGACACGATCACGATCGTCCACCTCAGCAGCGACGCGTACTGCCTCAAGGGGCAGAACGCGCAGTCGCCAAACTCGTGGTTCTACGACAGCCAGGGCGGCGGCTTGCAGCCCAAAGGCGCGAGCGACTGCTCGGTGACCAACAGCGGCGCCGCCGGCGACTCGCTCAGCGGGTGAAGCCGTTGTCCTCCGTCCGGCGGATAAAGGTCAGCGTGCAACCGGCCGAACAGAGTCACATGCTGAGCCGTTTGCGCCGACGCCTGCTCTTGCGCGGTGACGACGGTTTTACCCTCATCGAAGCCGTGGTGGCGCTGACCATCTCCGTCATCGTCTTCATGGCGCTGTCGTTCGCGATGATCGGCGGCGCGCACGAGGTCTTGCTCGCGCAGCAGAACCAGCAGGCCGGCGATGTCGTGAACCAGGTCGTCGAGCAGGCCCGCAGCATCGGCTACGACAGCCTCGTCATGCAGGACAGCGACCTCGCCAACGCGGTCGACCCGCTCGGCTCGGCCGTCAACGGGTGCAAGTGCTACAACCCCAACGGCGACAGCGTGTCCGGCACGACCGAGCCGCTGGCGCACGCGACGGTCGGGACGGTCGTCCCGCACGCCAAGAAGCTCAACCTCAACGGCCTCAACTACACCGTCCGCGAGTACGTTACGACGCCCACCGACAGCAAGGGCGCGTCGTACAAGCGGTTGACCGTCGTCGCGTCGTGGACGGCGCTGGGCAAGACGCACAGCCGGGTCTACTCGACGTTCATCTCGTCGACGAAGCGCGGCCTACCGCTGCCCAACTTCAAGTTCACCGCGACGAACGGCACCAGCCTCACCGGCTGCGCCGCCCCGAACAGCACGATCGGCTACTCGTTCACGGTGAAGAACAACGGCGCCCGCGACCAGTGGCTCATCAGCTCGACCCAGACGTCGCCGGCCACCCCCGTCGCGTGGAGCTATTACATCGACGCCAACAACAACGGCGTCTTCGACGCGGCGTCCGACCTGCCGCTGTCGACGGACCCGACGAGCGGTCTCCCGACCACCGGGCTGCTCGACCCGAACGGCAAGCTGAACTTCTTCGCGTTCGCGACGGCGCCCTCGACGACCGGGTTGTTCCAGGTGAGCTTCACCGCGACGTCGGGCGCGATCAGCACGTACCAGCAGACGCTGACCTCGAACACGACGGTGCAGTCCGCCGCCTGCACGGGTGCGACCGCCTCGCCGACACCGACGGCGACCGCGACGGCGACCGTCACGCCCACGCCGACTCCTACGCCGTCGATCAGTACGCCGACCCAGCCCGGCACCAGCTGCGCCGCGGTGGGCACCCCGCTGACCGCGTCGAGCAAGAACGGCACGTCGGTGAGCTACAGCCTCTACAACCCGAACGAGCCGTCGAACTCCGCGGCGTCGCAGGCGATGCCGGTGCTGAAGACCACGCCGACGCAGACGACGCTCTACAACTACTCGACCGATCTCGACGCGACCTCGGCCGGCCGCAAGCTCATCGGCGGCACCGGTGACGGCACCGCGCGCTACGTCGCGACCTGGACCTACGGCATGCCGAGCAGCAGCACGATCGTCGCCAACGGCAACGGCGCCAACGCCAGCAATGGCGAGGTCTCCGTCTACGCCTCCACCGGCGGCGACGCGAGCGCGACCCCGACGTTCACCGCGACGCTCAAGATGGTCAACGGCGCGACCACGACGACGATCGCCACCGGCACCTACGTGACTCCGTCGGGCGGGTGGGGGTGCAGCGGCGGCTTCCACAAGGTCTGGATCGACCTGTCGCTCCCGTCGAGCGCCACGACCGTGCCGGCGAATGCATCGCTCGTCCTGTCGATCAGCTCCAGTACGGCGACCTATCTCGCGTACGGCACGACGTCGTTCCCGATGGAGTTCTCGTTGCCGTACACGACCGCGGGGATGGGCTGACATGCGCTGGGTGTGGCAGCGGCTGCGTCGCGACGACAAGGGCGTGACCCTGGTCGAGCTCTCGGTCGCCATCATGCTGATCGGCGTCATCTCGGCGTTCGTGTCCGGCGCGGTGATCGGTGCGCAGAAGGTCATCCGCACCGGTGACGACCAGTCCCGCGGCCTCGAGCAGGTGCGGACGGCCGCCGAGCGGCTCGCCCGCGACATCCGGAACGCGCGCGGTGTGCTGTGCAACCCGGCCGGCACCGCCGCGGCCGTCGCGGCCGCCGACCCCTCGTGCACCTACCACCTGCAGGTCTGGATCGACTACAACTCCGACTACGTCCAGGAGTCCGACGAGACCGTCACGTGGCAGCTGAAGGCCGGCACTACCGCGGGCCACTTCAGCCTCGTCCGCACCGCCGGCAGCCACACGCAGGTCGAGGCGTCCGCGATCGTGAAACAGGTCGCGTTCTCCTACGACTACCCGCCCGCTTCGGCGGTCTCCGCGCCCGGCGCGACACAGACCAAGCTGGTCAACGTCAACATGACCTACGACGCCCTCTACGGCCTCGGGAAGACGAGCAACCGCACCATCGTCTTCAGTGGCCGGCTGCGGAATGTGAGCTGACATGCTGCGGTGGATCGCGCGTCGTACGGCGGCCGTGAAGGGCGACGAAGGCATCGGCCTGTTGCTCGTCATCGGCACCGCCACGGTCGTGACGATGCTGATGATCGTCCTCACCACGATGGCGACGCGGGCGTTGTCGAGCAGCTCCAAGCACGTGTCGTTCGAAGGCGCGGTTGCGGCCGCGGAGAGCGGCATCGACGAGGGCCTGGCGCGCGCGCAGCGGATCTACGACACGCTCGGCACCGACAGCTACGCCTACCCGTCGTCGTCCGAGACGTGCGGCAGCTACAGCACGATCAACTGGACGACCAGCGCCGCGCCCGACGGCACCGCCGCGCCCGGTGCGCAGGCGACCGACGCCGCGGGTCTCGCCATCGAGCGCAAGTGGGCGAAGAGCTGGCTGCAGACGTTGGCCGCGAACGGCTGCCGGATCAGCGGGCCGAAGGGGGAGTTCACCTTCTTCAAGCCGGTCGGCCACCAGACGGTGTACGGCATGGGCTGGGCGCCGAGCTACTCGTCGTCGTCCGCGAAGATGCGCTACCTCAAGGCGGAGTACCTATTCACGCCGTACGCGCCGAGCAACGCGATCCTGACGCAGGGCACGCTCGACCTGAGCTCCAGCACCGTCGTCACGACCGCGCCGCCGAACTCGACGTCGCTCGCCTCCGTGCACACCAACGGCAACCTCACGAACGCGACCGGCAACCCGACCGTCTACGGCCCCGTGTCGCAGAGCGGCAGCGGCAGCCTCGTCAGCGACCCGAAGTTCGTCGGCAACACCAACGGCACCGTCACGAGTAGCGCCGTACAGGGCGTCCCGTTCATCAGCGCGCTCGAAGTCTGGGGCCGCAACCACGCGAACAGCCAGACCCTCGCGACCACGTGGTACGACCTGTGCTCGGACGGCTCCGTGCGCACGCCGACCGCGACGACCACGGCGCCGTGTGACGCCGCGGCGTCCGACGACCCGTACGCGCCCGGGGGCTCGCCGACGCAGATCACCGCCGCCGGCGGTTCCTACCGCGGCTGGACCCACGGCACCGTCAACGGCGTCTCGACCTGGTACGCCGGCTCCGCGCTCAAGGGCAGCGGCTACTCCGGCGTCTACTACATCAGCGGCGGGGACGTCGTCGACAACGCGAGCAACGCCGGCCAGCCGGTGCCCAACCTCACCGTCATCGCCTCGTCGACCTCCTCCGCGTGCCCGAAGACCGGCGGCAACATCAGCTGGAGCCAGACCGACGCGTCCGCCCCGGGACTGCAGGGGACCTTCCTGCTCGGCGACCAGGACCTGCAGATCACGCACAACGTGTCGTTCGGCTCGGACATCAACAACACGCCGGTCTCCGGCTTCTTCATCGCCGGCGACCAGATCGACATGGAGACGAGCAGCAACGGCGTGTACGGCGCGATCATCGCTGCCGACCAGTGCAACCCGTCCGGCTCGCTGGTCGACACCAACGAGGTCAAGAACCCGTCGATCTACTACGACCCCAACGTCGCCGCGCCGTTCGTGGACATCGTGAACACGACGCTCTGGCTCGAGTACGCCGGCTGACCCACCCGTCCGCTCCGGCCACCCAGTTTCGTGATCATGGCGTTGTGCGGCTGTGAACGCCATTATCACGCCGAAAGGCGCGGCGAACGCCATGATCACGGCCGGCGAGTGCGGGACCAGATAACTTTCGTCGGGTGAGCGCGCTCGTCGTCGTCTTCTGCGGCGTCCTCGGCCTGCTCATCGGCTCGTTCCTCAACGTCGTCGTCTGGCGGGTGCCGCGCGGCGAGTCGGTCGTGTCGCCGCCGTCGCACTGCCCGACCTGCGACACCCCGATCGCGCCGCGCGACAACGTCCCGGTCGTGTCGTGGCTGCTGCTGCGCGGCCGGTGCCGGCACTGCCACAACCCGATCTCGGCCCGCTACCCGCTCGTGGAGGCCCTTACCGGCGCGCTGTGGGCCGGCCTGGCCGCGTGGTTCGGCCCGGTTGCGCAGTTGCCGGCGTACCTCGTCTTCGCCGCCGTAGGAGTCGCGCTGGCGCTGATCGACCTGGACGTACGGCGGCTGCCGGACGTGCTGACGCTGCCGTCGTACCCGATCGGGATCGCACTGCTCGGGGTCGCGTCGGGCGTCCATCACCACGCCTGGCCGTTCGAGCGGGCGCTGATCGGGATGGCGGCGCTGTTCGCCTTCTACTACGTCGTCGCATTCGTCCAGCCGAAGGGAATGGGGTTCGGCGACGTGAAGCTCTCCGGCGTGGTCGGGCTGCATCTGGCCTGGCTGGGCTGGAGCGAGCTCGCTGTCGGCGCGTTCGCGGCCTTCGTGGTGGGGGCCGTCGTCGGCATCGGGTTGATCCTGTTCGCCGGCGGCGGGCGCAAGACGAAGGTGCCGTTCGGGCCGTTCATGCTGGTCGGCGCGCTGATCGGCATCTTTCTCGGCGGCCCGATCGGGTCGGCGTACAACTCGCTCACGTTCGGCTGACGGCGGACTGGCCTCCTCCATCTAGGCCTTCCGGCGCAACCAAAGTGCTGCTTTTGCTCAAGCAGAGGTCCGAAATCGCCGACATCCGTCCTTGACACAGCCCATCGGCCGACCCGGCCACGGGCACCGCTTGCGGTATTTGGAAGGCAGGCGAAGGACCAGTGGCAGGACGGACCTCCGTGGGTCTCGACATCGGGACCTCCGGTGTGCGCGCCGCCGAGCTTTCATTCGGCAAGAACGGCGTGACATTGGAAAAATTCGGACAGGTGGCGATCGCGCCGGGGGCGGTCCGCGACGGCGAGGTGGTGGACGTCGAGTCCGTTGCCCAGGCCATCCGGCACCTCTGGACGTCGGCGAAGTTCGGCAGCAAGAAGGTCGTGCTCGGCGTCGCGAACCAGAAGGTGATCGTGCGCCAGGTCGACCTGCCGTGGCTGCCCGACGCCGAGCTGCGCCAGTCGCTCGCGTTCCAGGTACAGGACTACATCCCGATCCCGGTCGAGCAGGCGATTCTCGACTTCTACCGGGTCGAGGAGTTCGTGACCGACGCCGGGGTGCGGATGGTCCGGGTCCTGCTCGTCGCCGCGGTCCGCGACATGGTCATGAGCGCGATCGAGGCGGTGCGCAAGGCCGGGCTGACGACCAGCCAGGTCGACCTCACGCCGTTCGCCGTGCTCCGCGCCGCCGGCCAGATCGACCCCGTCGGCCTGCAGGCCCACGGCGACGCCGAAGCCGTCGTCGACATCGGCGGCCGCGTCACCAACATCGTCGTCCACCAGAACGGCGTGCCGCGGTTCGTCCGCGTGCTGCTGATGGGTGGGGACCACGTCACCGAGGCCGTCGCCGAGCGCATGGGCGTCCCGCTGGAGCAGGCCGAGGGCCTGAAGCAGCAGATGAGCCTCGGCAGCTCGCCGGGTGCGGTCGAGGTCGACCACCCGGCCGCCCGCGTCGTCGAGACGACCGGCGCCGGCCTGGTCGAGGAGATCCGCGGCTCGCTCGACTACTACCTCGCGCAGCCGGCCGCCGTGCCGCTGCGCCGGGTCGTCATCTCCGGTGGCGGCGCTCGCCTCGGCGGCCTGCTGCCGCGGCTCGCGCTCGCGACCCGGCTGCCCGTCGTACCGGCGTCGCCGCTGTCGAGCCTGCGGGTCGGCAAGACCGGCCTCTCGTCCGAACAGCTCAGCTACGTCGAGCCGCTGGTGACCGTGCCGGTCGGCCTCGCCATGGGGGTGGCATCGTGACCCTGCCGAACACGACTGGGCCCAACACGACCGGGCCAAACATCGACGGGAACGTCGCTGCGGTGCCGACCCAGCCGGTCGGTACCGCGAAGACCGGCTCGCTGGCCGTCGTCAACCTGCTCCCGCCGGAGATCTACGAGGCGGCGAAGTTCCGCCGGCTGCAGCTCGCGCTCGCCGGTGTCGGCGCCGCCGCGGTCGCGGTCGTCGGCTTCATGACCTACGAGGCGCACCACAGCGTCGCCGCCGCGAAGACCCAGCTCACGCAGGCGCAGGACCAGCAGACGTCGCTGCAGTCGCAGCGCACCGGCCTCCAGTCCGTCCAGGACGTGTACAACCAGGTCGCGGCGAAGAACGCGATGCTGACCCGCGCGATGGGTGGCGAGATCCGCTGGTCGAACTACCTGATGGACCTCTCGCTGCGGGTGCCGAACAACGTCTGGCTGACCAACCTGACCGCGACCGAGACCGGCGCGACGGGGGCGGCGACGCCGACCAGCGGCACGCCGGTGCTCCAGACCGGGATCGGCACCGTGCAGTTCAGCGGTGTGGCCTTCAGCCACGACGACGTCGCCACCTGGCTCGACGCGCTCGCCAAGGAAAAGGGCTTCATGAACGTGTACTTCACCAGCTCCACGAAGGGCGTCATCGGGACTCGCCCGGTCGTCAACTTCGTGTCTCAGGTGACCCTGACTCAAGCCGCCCTGTCCGGGCGTTTCTTGAACGCGACGGAGGGCTGAGATGACCAGGGCTCGTCAGTGGTCCGTGCTCACGGCGGTGGCTTGCCTCGCCGTACTGGCGGCGGGGTGGTTCGTCCTCGTCAAGCCGCAGCGCACGCACGCCGCCAGCCTCCGTAGCCAGGCCTCGCAGGTCGACCAGAGCAACCAGGCGCTCGAGGCGGAGATCGCTCACCTGCGGGCGCAGGCGAAGGACCTGCCCGCGCAGCAGCGGGCGCTCGCGAAGATCGCGACGCAGGTGCCGGACAGCCCGTTGCTGCCGACGCTGATCCGTCAGCTCTCGGCCGCCGCCGACAGCACGAAGGTCAACCTCGTGTCGCTGTCGCCGGGGCAGCCGGCTCTCGTGGCCGCTCCGCTCGCGGTGCACCCGGGCGGTACGACGCCGACCGGTACGTCGCCCGCGGCGCCCGCGACCGGCACCGCTCCGGCGGCCGGCCGGCCGGCCGCGATGCTCGCGTCCATCCCGCTGCAGATCCAGATCCAGGGCGGCTACTTCAACCTCGAGAAGTTCTTCCAGGCGCTCGAGACGCTGCCGCGGGCCATGGTCGTGACGCAGTTCACCGCCGCGCCGCTCGCGCCGGGCTCGGCTCCTGGTGGCGCCACCGTCCCGCCGGGGACGCTCAACGTCACGCTCACCGCCTCGGTGTTCATGTCTCCGGACGCCGCCGTCGTCGCTACCACGGGCAAGTAGGGGAGAGAGATGTCTCAGCAGACTTACTCGGGGCCGGGCACGGCCGTGGCTGAGCCGCCCGCCCCGATCCTGCCCGCGGGCTTCGACGACGAAGACGGTGGCAGCGACAACCGACGCAAGCTGATGATGGCGGGTGCCGCCGCCGGCGTGCTCGTGCTCGTCGTCGTCGCGTTCTTCCTGCTGAAGGGCGGCGGCTCGTCGCCGAGCGCGGACTCGTTCACGGTCCCGCAGCACCACCACGCGGCCAAGACCGCGACGGGGGCGCCCGGCAGCACCGCCGCCGTGACGCTGCCCAAGATCGTCACCGACGCCGGCGGCACCGACCCGTTCAAGCCGCTGTACGCCCCGCCGCCGCCGAAGCCGGCCGCACCCGCGCAGTCGGCGACCGCCCCGACGACGCCGACGGTGCCGGTCAGCGGCCCGACCGGCGGCACGACCCCCCCGGTCGCCGCGGCGTACGCGCCGGTCTGGATCGGGCTGGTCAGCGTCGACGGCACCAAGAGCGCGACGTTCGTGGTCGGCTACAGCAACGGCAAGTCCCTGCGGACCACGTCGTACAAGAACGTCGTCGCGCCGACGAGCAGCCTGCGGACCGACTTCGGCAACGTCTTCTCGCTGCTGTCGATTCAGGACGGCGAGGCCACCGTGCAGTTCGGCGACGGCTCGCCGTTCGACCTGCTGCCGGGTGCGTCGCACCGGCACCCGCTCGGCTAACCACCCACCCACGTACGCCGCGGCCCCGCCCACCTTCGTGGTGGCGGGGCCGCGGCATGCCTGCGCTAGCTGAGGAAGTCGCCCGCGTCGGGGGCCACCCGGATCGAGTGCAGCGTGGTGTCGCCGACCCGCAGGTAGCCGAGCTCGCCGAACTGCTGCGAACCGTCGAGCAGGTTGCTCGTCTGCTGCACCAGCAGCGTGCGGTTGTCGCTCGACCACTCCAGCGGGACCCAGTCCCGCGGCGCGTGGACGGCGGTCCAGACGCCGGTGCGCGTGTCGAGCACCCGGAGCACCGCGGGCGGATCGACGCTCTCCGAAGCCGGGCGCGGCGACGTGAGCAGCGCGACGTGTGCGCCGTCGTCCGAGCACACCGGCGGCGACGCCATGACGTCGTTGCGCGGGAAGGTCACGGTGCGGGTACGCCGGCCGGAGAGGTCGTAGATGTCGAGGGCAGTGGCGTAGTCGCACTTCGGTCCGCCCGGCAGGACGACGACGCCGCCGAACGACGGCAGCTGCGGGCACGTGGCCGTCGCGAGTTTCGTCACGCGGCCGGTCCGGGGGTGGAAGAGGTAGTACGTCGTCGGGTTGTCCGTCTGCGTCACGGCGTCGGCGGGTGCGCTGGCCGCGAGCAGCACCGTCGGCGTGCCCATAGCGGTGAGGGTGAGACCGGGCGGCAACGTCACCGCGCGGCCCACGCGGCGGCCGTCGAGGTCGACGGCACGCAACGTCCGGTCGAGGAACGGCTGCACCCAGATCGGCGACCCCAACGACGACTGCACCGACACGTTCGCGACGAGGTGTGCCGCTCCGCCCGGGGTAAGCGGCACGAACAGCACGTCCGCGTCGACCGCGCCGACGAGCGTGTTGCCGACGACCCGGCCCGGTTGCCACGCGACGCTGTCGTTGGTGTCCAGTGCGCGGTCGAGCACGACCTTCCCGGTGTCGAGGTCGGTGACGACGGTCGCGTTGCTGCCGGACGTGACCAGCCGCAGGTGCAGCAGCTCGTCGGTGGGCCGGAGCAGCGCGGCGATCACGCCGGCGGCCGCTGCGAAGTGCGCGGTGACCGGCCCGACCGGCAGTAGGTGCCGGTGGCTCTGCAACCGGTCGATCGCCACGCTCGCTTCGTCGTCGGCCGCCGATGCGGTCTCGTCGACCGACGTGGTCAACGGGAGGTCGATCGAGATCGCCACCAGGCCGCCCGCCTGTGCCCGCAGCGCCTTGGCCTGCGTCACCATCGCCGCGACGACCGCCTTGCGGGCGACCGTCACGTCGTTCGTCCACGTGCGCATCGAACGTGCCTGCCGCACCAGCCGGTCGAGGTCGGCCGCCTCTTCGGTGTCGACCGCCGCGACGGCGCGCGCGAACGGCACCCGGTCGAGGCTGCCGGCAGTGCGTTGCACGGCCGCGAGAGTCTGGATCCGCTGGTTGTCGAGGCCCTGCATCCGTGCCCAGAGCCGCTGCACCTGGCGGGCCGCCTCGTCCGCCCGCCACGACCGGAACGGCGGCCACCCTACGACGCCGCCGGCGACGAGCGCGGCGACCACCAGCAGCGCGACCCGGCGGCGACGGTTGAGCCGCACCATGGGTAACCGGCGCGGCCGCTCGTCGACCTCGCCCCAGCCGATCGTGTCGGTCACGGCGCCAGTATCGGTCCGACTTGTATGCGTTTCGGGCATCGGCACACGGTCGTGACGCACGAGACACGTCCGGCGTTGCCCGGCCGACGCGACAAGTACCGTGACCGCGTGCCGGAGTTCGTGCTGCTGCCCGCCGTCGACGTCGCCGACGGCCAAGCCGTGCGGCTGGTCCGCGGCGCGGCCGGCAGCGAGACGTCGTACGGCGACCCGATCTCGGCGGCGCTCGCGTGGCAGGAGCAGGGCGGCCGGTGGGTGCATCTCGTCGACCTCGACGCGGCGTTCGGGCGGGGCAGCAACCGCGACCTGCTCGCCGAGGTCGTCGGCACTCTCGACATCGACGTCGAGCTGTCCGGCGGCATCCGCGACGACGAGTCGCTGACCGCGGCGCTCGCAACCGGCGCGCGCCGGGTCAACATCGGCACCGCCGCGCTGGAGAGCCCGGAGTGGGTGCGCCGCGTCATCGGCGAGTACGGCGACAAGGTCGCGGTCGGTCTCGACGTACGCGGCACGACGCTCGCCGCCCGCGGCTGGACGCAGGACGGCGGCGAGCTGTTCGAGGTGCTCGCCCGGCTCGACGCCGAAGGCTGCGCGCGGTACGTCGTCACCGACGTCGACCGCGACGGGACCCTCGGCGGCCCCAACGTCGACCTGCTGCGCAAGGTGTGCGCCGCGACCGACCAGCCGGTCGTCGCGAGCGGCGGGGTGAGCAGCCTCGACGACCTGCGCGCGCTCGCGTCGCTGTCGGCCGAAGGCGTCGAAGGCGCGATCGTCGGCAAGGCGCTGTACGCCGGCGCGTTCACGCTGCCCGAGGCGCTGGACGCGGTGCGATGACCCGGTTCGGGTCGGGCGGGCCGTACGAGGAACGGTTCGGCTACTCCCGCGTCGTCGCGACCGGGCCGCACGCATGGGTCGCCGGTTGCACGTCGGTCGTCGACGGCGAGCTCGTGCACGAGGGCGACGCCGCGGCGCAGGCGCGCGCCGCGTTCGCGGTCGCGCTGCAAGCACTCGACCGGGCCGGCTTCGGCCGCGCCGACGTCGTGCGCACGCGCATGTTCGTCGTCGACGTCGCGGCCAACGGTGACGCCGTCGCCGTAGTGCACGGCGAGGTGTTCGGCGACGTCCGGCCGGCGGCGAGCCTGCTCGGCATCGCCGGGCTGATCGACCCGCGGATGCTGGTCGAAGTCGAGGTCGAGGCGTTCCGCGGCGAGTGGGCGTGACCGTCGCCGTCCGGGTCATCCCGTGCCTCGATGTCGACGCGGGCCGGGTCGTCAAAGGCGTCAACTTCACCGGCCTCCGCGACGCGGGCGACCCGGTCGAGATGGCGCAGGTCTACGACGCCGAAGGTGCCGACGAGCTCGTCTTCCTCGACATCACCGCGTCGAGCGACGAGCGGTCGACGACGTACGACGTCGTGCGCCGTACGGCGGAGCAGGTGTTCATCCCGCTGACCGTCGGCGGCGGGGTGCGCAGCGTCGACGACGTCGACCGGTTGCTGCGGGCCGGCGCCGACAAGGTGTCGCTCAACACCGCGGCGGTCGAGCGGCCGGAACTGTTACGCGAGGCCGCGGACCGGTTCGGATCCCAGTGCATCGTGCTGTCGGTCGACGCGCGCCGCGCGGCCGGCCCGCCGTCCGGGTTCGAGGTCACGACGCACGGCGGCCGGCGCGGCACCGGCATCGACGCGGTCGAGTGGTCGGCCCGCGGGCAGCAGCTCGGCGTCGGCGAGATCCTGCTCAACTCGATGGACGCCGACGGCACCCGCGACGGCTACGACGTCGCGATGCTGCGCGCCGTGCGGGCCGCGGTCACGGTGCCGGTGATCGCCTCCGGCGGCGCAGGGTCGCTCGACGACTTCCCGGCCGCGGCCGACGCCGGTGCCGACGCGGTGCTCGCGGCCAGCGTGTTCCACTTCGGCGACCTCACCATCGCCGCGGTCAAGGAGCGGCTGCGCGAAACCGGCCATGTGATCCGCTGACAGAATGGGCGCATGCCGACCAACCTCGACCCGGTGATCGCCGCCCGGCTCAAGCGTGACAACGATGGCCTGTTCCCCGCCGTCGCGCAACAGTGGGACACCGGCGAGGTGCTCATGGTCGGGTGGATGGACGACGAGGCGCTGCACCGCACGCTGACGACCGGACGCTGCACCTACTGGAGCCGCAGCCGGCAGGAGTACTGGGTCAAGGGCGACACCAGCGGCCACCAGCAGTGGGTCAAGTCGGTCGCGCTCGACTGCGACGGCGACACGGTGCTCGTCCGCGTCGACCAGGTCGGCGCGGCCTGCCATACCGGCGAGCGCACCTGCTTCGACCGCGACGTGCTCGACGCGGTCGTCGGCATCCCCGCCCCGTGAGGATCGCCCCGTGACGACCGGTACGACGACGCCGGACCGCGCGGCGTTTCTCGACCGGCTCGGATCCGACCGCGTCGTGCCGGTGACCCGCAAGCTGCTCGCCGACGCCGAGACGCCGGTCGGCGCCTACCGCAAGCTCGCCGCCGGACGCCCGGGCACCTTCTTGCTGGAGTCGGCGGAGCACGGCGGCGTGTGGTCGCGCTACTCGATCGTCGGCGTACGCGCGGCGGCGACGCTGTCCGAGCGCGGCGGGCACGCGGTGTGGTCCGGCATCGGGCCGGACGACCATCCCGACGATCCCCTCGACGCGCTGCGCGACGCGCTCGCGCGGCTGCATACGCCGCCGCGCGACCCGTCGCTGCCGCCGTTCACCGGCGGTCTCGTCGGCTACCTCGGCTACGACGCGGTCCGGCGGATGGAACGCCTACCGGACGACACGGTCGACGACCTGCACGTGCCCGAGTTGCAGTTCCTGCTCGCCACCGACCTCGCGGTGCTCGACCACGCCGACGGCTCGATCCTGTTGATCGCCAACGTGATCCGGCGGCTCACGCCGCGCGCCGACGACGACCCCGACGGCGCGTACGACGACGCCGTCGCGCGGCTCGACGCGATGGAGGCCGACCTCGCGAAGGCGGCCGAGTCGTCGGTGTCGGTGCTCGACCCAGCGGTCCGGCCGTCGTACGAGGAGCGCACGTCGCGCGACGACTACATGGCCGCGGTGCGGGCGGCGAAGGAGCACATCGCGGCCGGCGACGCGTTCCAGGTCGTGCTGTCGCAACGGTTCGAGCTGGCGAGCGGCGCGGACGCGCTCGACGTCTACCGGACGCTGCGGGCCCGCAACCCGTCGCCGTACATGTACCTGTTGCGGTTCGGCGATCTCGACGTCGTCGGCTGCTCGCCGGAAGTGCTGGTGAAGGTCGAGCGCGGGCGCGCGCTGATGCACCCGATCGCCGGCACCCGACCGCGCGGCGCGACGCCCGAGGAGGACGGCCGGCTCGCCGCCGAGCTGCTCGCCGACCCGAAGGAGCGGGCCGAGCACGTGATGCTCGTCGACCTCGGCCGCAACGACCTCGGCCGGGTCTGCCGGCCGGGCACCGTCGAGGTCGTCGACCTCATGCAGGTCGAGCGCTACTCGCACGTCATGCATCTCGTCTCGACCGTCGTCGGCGAGGTGTCGCCGGAGCACTCGGCGCTCGACGTGCTGTGCGCGTGCTTCCCGGCCGGCACGCTGTCCGGCGCGCCGAAGGTCCGCGCCATGGAGATCATCGAGTCGCTGGAGCCGAGCCGGCGCGGCGTGTACGGCGGCATCGTCGGCTACTTCGACGTCGCCGGTGACATGGACACCGCGATCGCGATCCGCACCGTCGTCCTGCGCGACAGGCGCGCGTACGTCCAAGCCGGCGCGGGGATCGTCGCCGACTCCGACCCGGCCGCCGAGGATGCGGAGTGCCGCAACAAGGCCGCGGTGGTGCTGGGCGCGGTCGCGTCGGCGGCGTCGTTGCGGCCGGCCGGCCGGTGAGGGCGCGGCTGCTCGCGGCCGCCGGCGCCGCGGCGGTGGGCGCGCTACTCGTCCTGCTCGCGGCCGGCCGCGAGTGGGGCACGGCGAGTGTCACTGGCGCGGCCCGCCAGCACGTGTCAGTTACCGGCCGACAGGTGACGGCCGCGCTGCCCGCGACCGCGGTCGCGCTGCTCGCGCTCGCCGTCGCGGTCGTCGCCGCGAGTGGCGTGCTGCGCCGGCTCGCCGCCGGCATCGGCACCGTCGTCGCGGCGACCGCGGTCGTCGCCGCCGTACGCGCACATGCCGACATCGGCAAGACGTTGGCGGCACACGCGTTCGGGGTCGCGGCGCGCTCGTTGCCGACGCACACCAACGGGTGGTGGGTCGTCGCGCTGGCCGGCGGCGCCGTCGCGACCGCCGGGTTCGGCGCGGTCGCGATAGCCGGCGGCCGCTGGCAGGGGATGGGCGCGAGGTACGACGCGCCGCGGTCGCCGACCCGGCCGGCCGACCCCGCCGCCGGGGCCTGGGAAGCGCTCGACCGCGGCGACGATCCGACCGCCTGAACGGCCTCGGTACAGTCAGCCCGTGTCCGTGCTGGAGGAGATCCTCGCTGGCGTCCGCACCGACCTGGAGGTTCGCCAGCAACGCGTCTCGCTCGACGAGCTCAAGCAGCTCGCGGCCCGGCAGGACCCGGCGAAGGACGCGTACGCGCGGCTGACCGGGCGCGGCGTCGCGGTCATCGCCGAAGTGAAGCGGCACAGCCCGTCCGCGGGCCCGATCGCCGACATCGCCGACCCCGCCGCGCTGGCCGCTGAGTACGAGGCCGGCGGCGCCGCGGTCATCAGCGTGCTGACCGAGGAACGCAGGTTCCACGGCAGTCTCGACGACCTCGTCGCCGTCCGCACCCGCGTCGACGTACCGATCCTGCGCAAGGACTTCGTCGTTAGCGC
Source organism: Frankiaceae bacterium (assembly GCA_030840525.1). GTDB lineage: Bacteria > Actinomycetota > Actinomycetes > JAFAQI01 > JAFAQI01 > BP-197. The sequence continues at coordinate 1,342 of JAVEEI010000004.1, read as the reverse complement.
GTACCAGCTCTGGGAGGCACGCGCGGCCGGTGCCGACGTCGTACTCCTGATCGTCGCCGCGCTCGACCAGAATGCGCTCGTCGCGCTCGTCGAGCGCACCGAGAGCATCGGCATGACGCCATTGGTCGAGGTGCACGACGAGGAAGAAGCACGGCGCGCGGTCGACGCGGGCGCCCGCGTCATCGGTGTCAATGCTCGCGACCTCAAGACGCTGTCGGTCGACCGCGAGACGTTCGCGCGGATCGCGCCGCTCATCCCGGCGGGCTGCGTGAAGGTCGCGGAGAGCGGGGTGCGCGGGCCGCACGACCTGCTCGCGTACGCCGCCGCCGGTGCCGATGCGGTGCTCGTCGGCGAAGGGCTGGTCAAGCAGGACAACCCGCGGCAGGCGGTCGCCGACCTCGTCGCCGCCGGCGCGCACCCCGCCGCCGGGCACGTGCCGTGAGCTCGACTGCCGGACGGTTCGGCCCGTACGGCGGCCGCTACGTCCCCGAGGCGCTGGTCGCCGCCCTCGACGAGCTCGCGGCGGCGTACGAGAAGGCGCGCACCGACGACGACTTCCAGCGCGAGTTCCACCGGCTGCTCACCGAGTACGCCGGCCGGCCGTCGATGCTGTACGACGCGCGCCGTCTCTCGGCCGTGCTCGGCGCGCGGGTCCTGCTGAAGCGCGAAGACCTCAACCACACCGGCGCGCACAAAATCAACAACGTCCTCGGGCAGGTGCTGCTCGCGCACCGCATGGGCAAGACGCGGGTCATCGCCGAGACCGGCGCCGGACAACACGGCGTCGCGACCGCGACCGCGGCGGCATTGTTCGGGCTCGAGTGCGTCGTCTACATGGGCGCGGTCGACACCGAGCGACAGGCGCTGAACGTCGCGCGGATGCGGCTGCTCGGCGCGACCGTTGTCCCGGTGCGGACCGGGTCGCAGACGTTGAAGGACGCGCTGAACGAGGCGTTCCGCGACTGGGTCGCGACGGTCGACAACACGCACTACGTCATCGGTACCGTCGCCGGCCCGCACCCGTTCCCGGAGATGGTGCGCGACTTCGCCGCGCCGATCGGGTTCGAGGCGCGGCAGCAGTGCCTCGACCTGCTCGGCCGGCTGCCCGACGCCGTACTCGCCTGTGTCGGCGGCGGGTCGAACGCGCTCGGCATCTTCCACGCATTCGTCCCCGATGAGGGCGTCCGGCTGTACGGCTTCGAGGCCGGCGGCGACGGGGTCGACACCGGCCGGCACGCCGCGACGCTGACCGGCGGCACGCCCGGCGTACTGCACGGCGCGCACTCGTACGTCCTGCAGGACGACGACGGGCAGACCCGCGAGTCGCACTCGATCTCGGCCG
>JAVEEI010000222.1 GCA_030840525.1 Frankiaceae bacterium | reverse complement strand
GCTCAGGCGCAGCGCGAGCCCGTGCAGCGCGCAGCCCTCCCCACGCGCGAAGCCCGGCCGGTTCAGTAAGAAGCAGGCACCTTCGTGGACCGCGGTCTTGCGGTCACCGTCCTCGTCGGTGTCGACCCACGAGCTGCGGCGCGCCGTACCCGCCTCGTGGAACTGCCAGTGCTCCGGGTCGAGCTGCTTGACGTAGCCGCGTACCCGCTTCTCGTCGTCCTCGTCGGAGAAGTGCGCGCCCAGCGTGCAGCACCCGTCGTCGGGGCGCCCGGCGTAGATCCCTGCGCAGCCCTGGCCGAAGATGCACATCCATCGCGACGTCAGCCAGGTGAGGTCGCACTTGAACATCTGGGCGTCGTCGGCGGGATCCAGGAACTCGACGAAGGCGCGCGGGATGACGAGGTCGGTCTCGGGCACGCGGGCCACCCTACGTCGCGCACTAAGGTTCAGGGCATGAGGCTGGGCGTGCTGGACATCGGCTCCAACACCGGGCACCTGCTGGTGGTCGACGCCAGGGGCGGAGCGGCGCCGATGCCCGCCTACTCCCACATGGAGCCGCTGCGGCTCGCCGAGCACCTCGACGACTCCGGGTGCGTCGACGAGGCCGGGGTCGACGCGCTGGTCGATTTCGTGTCCTCCGCGGTCGTGGTGGCCGAGGACAAGGGCTGCGCCGAGCTGGCCGGGTTCGCGACCTCCGCGGTGCGGGACGCCGCCAACTGCGACGAGGTGCTGGGGCAGGTGCGCGCCACCACCGGGGTCGAGATCGAGGTGCTGGCGGGCGACGACGAGGCCCGGCTCACCTTCCTCGCCGTACGCAGGTGGTTCGGCTGGTCCTCGGGGCGGCTCGCGGTCTTCGACATCGGCGGCGGGTCGCTGGAGCTGGCCGTCGGCTCCGACGAGGCGCCGGACGTGGCGCAGTCGCTGCCGCTGGGGGCCGCACGGCTGACCCGTGAGCACCTCCGGGGCGGTGCGGACCCCGACGTGGTCCGCGAGCTGCGCCGGATGATCCGGGCCGTCATCGCGCGCGACGCCGGCCCGGTGACCCGGGCGGCACCGGACCACTCGGTGGCGACCTCGAAGACGTTCCGGTCGCTGGCCCGCATCTGCGGCGCCGCGCCGAGCGCAGAAGGGCTGCGGGTGCGCCGGGTCCTGGACGCGGAGACGCTGCGCGGCATGCTCCCCAAGCTGCTCGCCATGTCCGCCGCGGACGTGGCCGCCCTGCCGGGCGTCTCCCCGAGCCGGGCGCACCAGATCGTCGCCGGGGCGCTCGTCGCCGACGCGGTGATGGACCTCTTCGACCTCGCCGAGCTGGAGATCTGCCCCTGGGCGCTGCGGGAGGGGATCATCCTCGAGCGGCTCGACCGGATCGGCGTCCGCGGTTGATCGCCCTGTCCACGGCTTCGGTCTACCCCGAGTCCACCGCCGACGGCTTCGAGCTCGCCTCGCGGCTGGCCTACGACGCCGTCGAGGTGATGGTCGGGATCGACCCGATCAGCCAGGAGCTCGAGGCGGTGCGGCACCTCTCGGAGCACTACGGGATGCCGGTGTGCGCGGTGCACGCGCCGTGCCTGCTGATCACCCAGCGGGTCTGGGGGGTCGAGCCCTGGGGCAAGCTGGAGAGGAGCGCCGAGATGGCGGCGGCGGTAGGCGCGGACGTGGTCGTCGTACACCCCCCGTTCCGGTGGCAGCGGGAGTACGCCCGCGGCTTCGTGGCCGGCATCGCGGAGATCGAGCAGCGGACCGGGGTCGCGTTCGCGGTGGAGAACATGTACCCCTGGCGGGCCCCCCGGCGCGAGATGGAGGCGTACGCCCCGAGCTGGGACCCCTCGGAGCAGGACTACGCGCACACCACGATCGACCTGTCCCACACCGCGGTGTCGCGCTCGGACCCGGTCGAGATGGCCCGACGGCTGGGGTCGCGGCTCCGGCACGTGCACCTGACCGACGGCACCGGCTCGGCAAGGGACGAGCACCTGGTCCCGGGGCGAGGCACGCAGCCGGTCGCCGAGCTGCTCGAGCACCTGGCCGGCGAGCGGTTCGAGGGCCACCTGGTCGTCGAGATCAACACCCGCAAGGCCGCGGACCGGCAGGCTCGGGAGCTCGACCTGATGGAGGCGCTGGCCTTCGCCCGCCTCAACTTCGCGGCCGCACCCGAGCCCCGATGAGCGCTCCGGCCCGCGGCAGGGGCCGCCGACCGGGCGGCCCGGACACCCGCGGAGCGATCCTGCTGGCGGCGCGCAGGTCCTTCGCCGACAAGGGCTTCGGGAGTACGACGATCCGCGCCGTTGCCGCGGAGGCCGAGGTGGACCCGGCTCTGGTGCACCACTACTTCGGGTCCAAGGACGACCTGTTCCTCGCCGCCCTGGAGATCCCGGTCGACCCGCGGGCGCTGCTCCCCACGGTCTTCGAGGGCGGCGTGACCGGTGCCGGCGAGCGGCTGCTGCGGATCTTCCTGTCCGTGTGGGACGACCCCCGCGCGCGGCTGCCGCTGATCGCCCTGGTCCGCAGCAGCCTGGTGCAGGAAGGCCCGGAGAGCCTGCTGCAGCAGGGCATCCTCCGCATGATCCTCGACCCGCTGCGGACCGCGCTGCCCTCCGCGGAGGCCGACCGGCGGGTCCAGCTGGTGATCAGCCAGATGGCCGGCCTGGTGATGGCCCGCTACCTGCTCGCGCTGGAGCCGCTGGCCTCGATGCCGACCGAGGAGGTCGTCGCGTGGGTGGCGCCGACGCTTCAGCGCTACCTGGACGGTCCGCTGCCGGCGGGGTGACTCGTGTTAGCGGGTCCTTGGGCCGGTCGTCGGCGAGCGAGCCCTCGTGTGGCCTCGAGGGCGCC
>JAVEEI010000196.1 GCA_030840525.1 Frankiaceae bacterium | reverse complement strand
CGACCCCAAGGCCGGGCTCGAGATCCGGCCGCTGCTGGTGTTCGACGGCGCGTGACCCCGGCTGCCGTCGCCGCTGCTGTCGCGGACGCGCACCGGCGCGAGTGGGGCTTCGTCCTCGCCGCGACGGTGCGCGTCACCCGCGACCTCGACCTGGCCGAGGAGTGCGCGCAGGACGCGTTCGCGCGTGCACTCGCGGCGTGGCCCGTCGACGGGGTGCCGCAGCGGCCGGGCGCGTGGCTGACGACGGTCGCGCGCCGCCGCGCCCTCGACGTACTGCGGCGGGAGGCGGCGCTGCGGCGGGCGCTGCCGTTGCTCGTCGTCGACGAGCTGGTCGAGCCCGACTTCGCGGTGGATGACACTGATGCGATCGCGGACGACCGGCTGCGGCTGGTGTTCACCTGCGCGCACCCCGCGCTGCATCCCGACGCTCGGGTCGCGTTGACATTGCGGCTGCTCTGCGGCCTGACCACCGCCGAGATCGCGAAGGCGTTCCTCGTCGCCGAGCCGACGATGGCTGCCCGGCTGACCCGGGCGAAGAAGAAGATCGCGCTCGCGCGGATCCCGTACCGCGTGCCCGGCGCCGCGCAGCTGCCGGAACGGCTCGACGCCGTCCTGACCGTCGTGCACCTGTTGTTCACGGTCGGGCATACCGCGCCGAGCGGGCCGGACCTCGTGCGGTCCGACCTCGTCGAGCGGGCCCGCGACCTCGCTCGGATGCTCCGGCAGCTCCTGCCCGCGGACCCCGAAGTGGCCGGGCTGCTCGCGCTCATCGAGCTCACCCACGCCCGCCGGCACACGCGGACCGACGAGTCCGGCCGGCTGCTGCTGCTCGACGAGCAGGACCGGTCGCGCTGGGACCGCGCGGCCATCGAGGCGGCGATCCCGTTGGTGCGCGAGTCGCTGCGGGCCCGGCCGCCGGGGCGGTTCGCGCTCCAGGCGGCGATCGCGGCGGTGCACGCGGAGGCGCCGTCGTACGGCGACACCGACTGGCGCGAGATTGTCGCGCTGTACGGGCTGTTGCTGGCCCGATGGCCGTCGCCGGTCGTCGCGCTGAACCGCGCGGTCGCGGTCGGGCTGGCCGAGGGGCCGGCGGCCGGGCTCGCGGCGCTGGAGCCGCTCGGCAGCGAGGCCGCGCTCGCGACGTACGCGTACCTGCCGGCCGCGCGGGCCGACTTCCTGCGCCGGCTCGGCCGGTACGACGAGGCCGCGACGGCGTACGCCGAAGCCGCGCTGCTCACCGACAACGACGTCGAGCGGGCGTTCCTGCGCGGCCGCTACGACGAGGTGCGAGCGGCCACGGATTAGGGTTCGGCGCATGGCCGACGACTGCCTGTTCTGCCGGATCGCGGGCGGCGAGATCCCCGCCGAGATGGTCGCCACGTCCGACGAGGCGCTGGCGTTCCGCGACATCACCCCGGCCGCGCCGACGCACGTCCTCGTCATCCCGCGGGCGCACTGGGCCAACGTCGCCGAGGTCGCGGCCGCGGCGCCGCAGACGCTCGTCGACATGGTCCGGCTCGCCGCCGAGGTCGCCGATGTCGAAGGAGTGGCCGGCGACGGCTACCGGCTGGTCGCGAACACCGGGCCGTCGGCGCACCAGACCGTGTTCCACGCGCACCTGCACGTGCTCGCGGGACGGTCGCTCACGTGGCCACCTGGGTAAACTCGACCCAACGATGGCCAACCCGACGTCAACCCGCATCGTCGTACCCGGCGCGCACAGCATGGTGTCGCTGCTCGGTTCGAGCGACGAGCTGCTCCGGCTCGTCGAGCGCGCGTTCACCTGCGACATCCACGTCCGCGGCAACGAGATCACGATCAGCGGCGAGCAGGCCGAGGTCGACCTCGCGGCCAAGCTGTTCGAGGAGCTGCTGACTCTGCTCGAACGCGGCGACGTGCTCACCGCCGACTCGGTGCAGCGGTCGCTCGCGATGTTGCGGCAGGAGACCGAAGAGCGCCCGGCCGACGTGCTGTCGCTCAACATCCTGTCGACCCGCGGACGCACGATCCGGCCGAAGACGCTGAACCAGAAGCGGTACGTCGATGCGATCGACAACCACACAATCGTGTTCGGGATCGGGCCGGCCGGCACCGGCAAGACCTACCTCGCGATGGCGAAGGCCGTGCAGGCGTTGCAGGCCAAGGCGGTCAACCGGATCATCCTGACCCGCCCGGCCGTCGAGGCGGGGGAGCGGCTCGGTTTCCTGCCAGGCACCTTGAACGAGAAGATCGACCCGTACCTGCGGCCGCTGTACGACGCATTGCACGACATGGTCGACCCCGACTCGATCCCCCGGCTGATGGCGAGCGGTGTGATCGAGGTCGCGGCGCTCGGGTACCTCCGCGGCCGGACGTTGAACGACTCCTTCATCGTTTTGGACGAGGCGCAGAACACGACCGCCGATCAGATGAAGATGTTCCTCACCCGGCTCGGGTTCGGCGCGAAGATGGTCGTCACCGGCGACGTCACGCAGGTCGACCTGCCAACCGGCACCAAGTCCGGGCTGAAGGTCGTGCAGGACATCCTCGACGGCATCGAAGACGTGCACTTCTGCCGGCTCACCTCGCAGGACGTCGTACGGCACCGGCTGGTGAGCGAGATCGTCGACGCGTACGCGAAGTGGGACGCCGAGGCCGCAAGCGGCCCGCATGCGGCCGGTCCCGCGGGCAGCACGACACGCCGGCGTAGCGGCCGCTGATGAGCATCGAGATCGCGAACGAGTCCGGGTTCGCCGTCGACGAGTTCGCGCTCGAGCAGCTCGCCCGGCACGTCCTCACCGAGATGGGCGTGCACCCGCTCGTCGAGCTGTCGATCCGGCTGGTCGACGTCGACGCGATGTCCGCGCTGCACGAGCACTTCATGAACGAGCCGGGCCCGACCGACGTACTCGCGTTCCCGATGGACGACCTGCACGACCATCGCGACGACGAGCACGACGACGAAGCGCCGCCGACGTTGCTCGGCGACGTCGTCCTCTGTCCGGTCGTCGCCGAGCAGCAGGCCGCGACCGCCGGCCACAGCACCGAGGCCGAGCTGCACCTGCTCTGCACACATGGCGTCCTGCACCTGCTCGGGTACGACCACGCCGACGCTCCGACCGAACAGGAGATGTTCGGCACCCAGTCGCGCCTGCTCGCGTCTTGGGCGGCGGCGCGCGAGGGATGACCGCCTCCAACTCGGCGCTCGTCGCCGTCGCCGCCCTGCTCGTCGTGGTGGCCGCGTTCCTCTCGATGGCGGAGGCGGCGCTGTCGCGGGTCTCGCGGACCCGTGCGCGCGAGCTGGTCGCGGCCGGCCGCCGTGGCGCCGCTCGGCTCGTCCTCGTCGTCACCGATCCCGCCCCGCCGCTGAACGTGCTGCTGTTGTTGCGCACGCTCGCGGAGATGCTCGCGACGACGATGGTCGCGGTCGCGTTCGACCGTGCGCTCGACTCGGTGTGGCAGGCGCTGCTCGTCGCCGGCGGCGTGATGACGGTCGTCGACTACGTCGTCGTCGGTGTCGGCGCGCGCACCATCGGCCGGCAGCACCCGGAACGCGTAGGCCTCGCCACCGCGTGGTCGGCGTACGTGCTGACGAAGCTGCTCGGGCCGCTGCCGCGGGTCCTGATCGCGCTCGGTAACGTGCTGACCCCCGGCAAAGGTTTCCGCGAAGGGCCGTTCACGTCCGAGGCCGAGCTGCGCGAGCTCGTCGACCTGGCCGAGCAGGGTCGCGTCATCGAGAGCGAAGAGCGCGAGATGATCCACTCGGTCTTCGAGCTCGGCGACACCCTCACCCGCGAGGTGATGGTGCCGCGCACCGACATGGTCTGGATCGAGCGCGGCAAGACGGTACGGCAGGCGCTGTCGCTCGCGCTGCGCAGCGGCTTCTCCCGCATCCCGGTGATCGGCGACAACGAAGACGACATCGTCGGCGTCGCGTACCTCAAAGACCTCGCGCGCCGCGTCTACGAAGACGAGGACCGCAGCGAGAAGGTCGACGAGGTGATGCGCCCGACGTACTTCATCCCCGACTCGAAACCGGTCGACGAGCTGCTGCGCGAGATGCAGGCGAAGCAGGTGCACGTCGCGATCGTCATCGACGAGTACGGCGGGACCGCGGGGCTCGTGACGATCGAAGACATCATCGAGGAGATCGTCGGCGAGATCGCGGACGAGTACGACCGCGAGTCGCCGCGGACCGAGACGCTCGACGACGGGTCGCTGCGGGTCAACGTGCGAGTTCCCATCGACGACGTCGAGGAGATGTTCGGTACGTCGTTCGACGTCGAGGACGTCGAGACCGTCGGTGGCCTGCTCGCGTCCGCGCTCGGCCGGGTCCCGATTCCCGGCGCCACGGTGACGATCCAGGGGCTGACGTTCGTGGCGGAGAGCGCGAAGGGTCGGCGCAACCGCGTCGGCACCGTGCTCATCAAGCCGACCGAGCCGGCCGCCGGGTAGCGCGCCGCATAAGGTCGAAGCATGGAGCTCGACCCGGAGGACGGCAAGCTCGTCACGCTCGCCCGGTCGGCCCGCGCACGCACCGGCGCGGCCGAAGGCGCAGCGGTGCGCGACGACACGGGCCGCACATACGCTGCCGCTACCGTCGCGTTGCCGTCGCTGTCGCTGACCGCGTTGCAGGCCGCGGTGGCGGCCGCGGTGTCGAGCGGGGTGCAGCGCCTCGAGGCGGCCGCGGTCGTCACCGAAGCGGCCGACCTCGACGGAGACAGTCGCAGCGCGGCCGCCGACCTCGGCGTCGACCGGCCGTACGTCGCGAGCCCGGAAGGCGAGGTGCGTACGTCGTGACCAAGCTGCGCCGGATCGTCGAGGCCGACCTCGACCTCCTCGACCGGCAGCGCACCGACCCCGACGCGGCCGGCGAGTTCGCGTGGTACGGCTACAAGCCCGGCGGCTTCCGGCGGCGGTGGGAAGCACGCGAGATCTTCACCGACAACATGGGCGCGTTGGCGGTGGTCGACGACGACGGCCAGCTCGTCGGTGACGTCGGCTGGATCCGTCTTCACAACGGGCCGCCGCCGAACGGCGACTGCTGGAACGTGGGCATCTGGCTGCTGCCCGAAGCCCGCGGCAAGGGCCACGGCAGCGCGGCCCAGCGGCTGATCGCGGCGTACCTGTTCGAGCACACGTATCTCGAACGGGTCGAGGCTGGCACCGAGGCGGACAACGTCGCCGAGCAACGCGCGCTGGAGAAGGCCGGGTTCACCCGCGAAGGCGTGCTGCGCAAGGCCTGCTTCCGGGGTGGCGAGTGGCGCGACATGGTGATATTCAGCAAGCTGCGCGGCGAGCCGTAAACCGCGTCAGAACCCCCTCAGAAACGCAGCGTCACTTCTTCCCAGCGGCTGTGCCGGCGGAAGCCGAGCTCGTCGTTGACCGCGAGCATGTACCGGTTGGACTCGGCGTTCCAGGTGACGACGGTCCGGATCGACGGGTGGCGCTCGAGCAGCGCGAGCAGGTTCGCCGACTTCAGCGCGCGGCCGAGCCCGTGGCCGCGATGCGCGCGGACGACGCCGGTGTCCTCCTGCACCGCGGTCGTCGGCCGGCCGGTGAGCACGATCTGCGTGTAGCCGGCGATTTCGCCGGTCGGCTCGTGCACCGCCGCGGTCGTCAACGTCGTGTAGCCCAAGCCGGCCCACCGCCGTTCGAGGTCGCGCAGCCGCTCCGCCGTCCAAAGCGCGTCGTCGTACTCGCCGTCTTCGCCGCGCGGCGCGTCGTCCATCGCCGCGTGCGCCGCCGCTAGCGCCGCGACGAGGTCGTCCGGGCACGCACCGACCCAGGCGGCGCGCCGGTACGGCGCCGCGGGCCGCGGGTTCGCCGGCAACGCGGACCGGTCGAGCGCGGCGAGGTCGAGCACGTTCGAGACCTCGACCTGCCGCACCCGCGCGCCGGCGGATGCGGCGAACGCCGACGCCGGGCTGCCGACGAGCACACTCCCGTCGAGCCGGCGCCGGCCGCTCGCGCGCAGCGTTTCGCCGGCCGCGTCGAGCAACGCCCGGCCGACCCCGCGCCGCCGGTACGCCTCGTCGACGAGCAGCCAGCCGTACGCGGTGTCGAGGTCTTCGAGCAGCGACTCCTCCAGCGCGATGCCGCCGGCGAGCTCGCCGCCGTCGAGCGCGGCGAGGCCGTAGCGGCGGTAGGCGGCGTCGCTGAGCAGGTCGGCGCGGGTCTCGGCGGCGGCCGGCGGCTCGAGCCCCGGCAGCGTCTCCAGCGCGACCGCGACGTCGAGCCGGTGCCACGCGTCCAGCAACTCCGCCGGCGAGTCGAGGCCGAGGTCGACGATCCGCATCGGGCCATCGTCGCCGGACCGGCCCGGTCGCGCGAATGGTTTGCCGCGACAATGGTGCGGTGAGTGACGGATACCGGGCGGGGTTCGCGTGCTTCGTCGGGCGCCCGAACGCCGGGAAGTCCACCCTCACGAACGCACTCGTCGGCACGAAGGTCGCCATCATGAGCGACCGGCCGCAGACGACCCGGCATGCCGTGCGCGGCATCGTCACCCGCCCGGACGCGCAGCTCGTCGTCGTCGACACGCCTGGGTTTCACAAGCCGCGCACGCTGCTGGGCGAGCGGCTCAACGACGTCGTGAAGGCGACGCTGGCCGAGGTCGACGTCATCGGCTTCTGCGTGCCGGCGGACGAGAAGGTCGGCCCCGGCGACCGGTACATCGCGGCCGAGCTCGCCGCGGTCGCGCGCCGTACGCCGGTCCTCGCGATCGTCACCAAGACCGACCTCGTCGGCCGTGACGTCGTCGGCGCGCGGTTGCTCGAGCTCACCGAGATCGGCGACTTCGCCGAGGTCGTGCCGGTCTCGGCGCGCGACGGTTTCCAGGTGGGACTGCTCGCGGACCTGCTCGTCGCGCGACTGCCCGAAGGCCGGGTGATGTACCCGGACGGCGAGCTGACCGACGAGCCCGAGCGGGTGATGGTCGCCGAGCTGATCCGCGAGGCCGCGCTCGAAGGGGTCCGCGACGAGCTGCCGCACTCGATCGCCGTACTCGTCGAGGACATGCGCCCGCGCGAGGGGCGCGACGACCTGCTCGACGTCGAAGCGGTCATGTACGTCGAGCGGGAGAGCCAGAAGGGCATCGTCATCGGCACCGGCGGCGAACGGTTGCGCGCGGTCGGCACGACGGCGCGGCGGCAGATCGAGGCGCTGCTCGGCAGCCGCGTCTATCTCGACCTGCGGGTGAAGGTCGCGAAGGACTGGCAGCGCGATCCCAAACAGTTACGCCGGCTGGGGTTCTGACCCTTGGTCCCGTCGCTGCGCGTATGGGTGGCCGTCGCGGCCGTGCCGCTCGGGCTGCTCGCCGGGTGCACCTCGGGCTCGGCGGACCGGGCGCTGGAGTGCCCGGCCGCGCCGTTCCAGCACCGCGTCGCCTCGGGTGACCTCGAACGCGACCCGTTGCGCGGGCCGGCCTTGGGCGACGTGTCGCACGGGGTCTTCGTGCACCGGCTCGCCCTCGACGGCGGCGCGCTCGTCGTCCGCCCGCCGCGCGCGCACGACCGCGCCGGCTCCCCGGGTGGCGAAGCGTTGTGCGAGGTCATGGCGTCGCGGACCACGAACAACGTCACCATCGGCCGACAGTCGCCCGACACCGTCGCGGCCGGGCTCGCCCGCGTCACCGTCGACCCGTCGTTGCCGAGTCTGCTGCGGCAGCGGTACGGCGTCGCGCCGGCTGGGTCGCCGGCCGCGCGCTACCACGACCGGCTGGCATGGGTCGTCGTCGTGTCGCCTGCCGTCCGCTCCAACGGCAGCTTGACGTGTACGCCGCTGACGCCGCGGGAGCGGGCGGCGCGGCACAACTACCTGGTGTTCGTCGTCGACGCGCAGACCGGCGGCGACGCGCTGCTCTACACCGAGGGCGGCTACGGCTTCCCGTGCGCCAACCTGCGCGCGAGCGTTCCGTACGTCGACGTGCCGATGACGTCGGCGTCGGTGCCGTGGCGTCTGGTGGCGTTCGCGCCGGACCGCACCTTTGCCCGGATCGCGGTCGACGTGACGAGGTGCGACGACGGCCCGCCGTACGTCTTGACCGATCACGGCAGCGATCCCGCGCGGGTTCGCGTCGTCGTCTCGCGGCCGTTCGGTGCCCCGTGCGGCCCGGCGAAGACGGTCGTCGTCACGGCGCGGCCGGAGGCGGCGAACGGCACTTTCCCGGCGACGCTCGCGCATGCGCAAGTCGGGCCGTACGTCGACGGTTAGCCGGGATCCGGTGCGCTGTCTTCGGCGAGGTAGCGGTCGCCGTACCGGATCGGGCTGAGCCAGAACGCGGCCGCGATGAGTGCGTCGATGGCACCGATGCCGGCGTAGACGACCGACACGTCGGTGGCCTGCATGACGGCGGCACCGGCGAGCGCGCCGAGCGGGATCGCCGACCACGCGAGCACGCTCGCGACGCTCATCACCCGGCCGAGCAGCCGGTTGGGCACGATCGCCTGTCGCAGCGCCGCGGTGTTGATGTTGAGCAGCATGCCGAAGCCGCTGCTCACCGCCCACAGCACGACCGCGACGGCGTACGCGTGGGTCAGGCCCATGCCGACGAGCGCGAGCCCGGACACGATAAGCGCGCCGAGTGCGACGACGGGGAAGGACAGGTGGCGGCGCAGCCGGCCGGCCATCGAGCCCACGACGACGACGCCCGCGGCGCCGGCGGCGAACATCCAGCCGACCTGCGAGTCCGACGCGTGCAGCGCGGTCTTCGCGAAGAACGCGAGTTGCGCGAGCGTGGTCGCGGCGAAGAAGTTGATCAGCGCCATCATGACCGAGATCGACCGGAGCACCGGGTGCCGCCAGACGTAGCCGAGGCCTTCGCGCACGTCGCGGGCGAGTCGCCGTACGACGGAGTCTTCGTCGGCGCGCGCCGTGCCGTCGCTCGGCGGGTTGAAGCTGCGCCGGATCGTGACGAGGGTGAGCGCCGAGACGACGAACGTCGCGGCGTCGACGATCAGCAGCGACGCGGGCGCGAGGAACGAGACGAGCACGCCGGCGACGACCGGGCCGGCGACCTGACCGGCGGAGGTCGCGGCCATGATCCGGCCGTTCGCGGTGACGAGGTCGGCCTGCCGGACCAGGCTCGGGATGGCGGCGAACTCGCCGGAGTCGAACAGGATGCCGAGGCTCGCCTGCACGAACGCGACGGCGTACACCCAGGTGACCGTGAGCGAGCCGGCGAGGTAGAGCACGGGGAGTACGGCGATGACCGCGGCCCGGGCGAGGTCGACGGCGATCATCATCCGCCGCCGGTCGACCCGGTCGGCGATCGCACCGAACGCGAGCCCGAAGAGCAGGTACGGCAGCATGTTCGCGGCCATCGTCAGGGCAAGGTCGGTCGGCGAGCCGGTCAGCTTGTAGACGAGCAGCGGCAGCGCGAACATCGTGAACGCGCTCCCGACCGTCGAGACGAGCTGTCCGCCGAAGTAGAGCCAGAAGTCCGCCCGGCGCGGGCCGGAACGCGCGGTCACCGGTCGATGCGCGCGATCAGGAGCTCACGAACGTAGGGCTCGAGCGACATCAGCTCGGCGTCGACGAGCCGCTCCTGCTCGGCGTCGAGGTGGATGGCCGGGCCGCGGTCGGGCGTGGCCGCGACCAGCTCGGTGCGCAATGCCGTCGGCGGGTGCCAGCTGTCGGTGCGGTGCAGCGCGCGGTCGCCGTTGCGCCGTACCCGCTCCCGCTCCGCGTCCGGGAGGCTCTGCTGGTAGCCGCGGCCGACGGCCCAGATGTCGGCCTTCTGGTCGGTGCGCAGCGCGACCTTCATCGCGAACACGGTCGCGTCGTCGAAGTACAGACCGTTGAGCAGCCGCAGCGCCGCGGCCCGGCCGCCGAGGGTCGCGGCGAGCGTGTCCGCGCGGTACTCGGACCGCTGGCTGGCGAGGGTCGCAACCCGGCCGAGCGCCTTCGCGAAGGTCCCCATGACGGTGGCGAACGGCAGCAGCAGGAGCGCGCCGACGCGGTCGCTGAACGACGCGCGCCGGACTCGAGGGCCGCGGTGGATGCGGACGTAGAAGCGGTCCGGTGCGAGGAACCACTCCCACTTGCGCAGCGACGTCAGCGCGGTGCCGACGAGCAGCGTCTCGCGCAGGTCACCGTTGACGAAGTGGCCGAGCTCGTGCCCGAGCAGCGCGAGCTTCTCGTCGCGGTCGAGGGTGTTCCAGAGCGGCAGGCCTATGGAGAGCACCGACTCGCGCGGGCGCAGCCCGGCGAACCCGGCACTCGCGTTGAACAAGGAGGTCGGGACGACGACGTCGATGGGACGAGCGCCGGCGATGGCGCAGGCCTGGTCGAGCAGCGCGAACGTGTGCGGCGCGTCGGCGCGGCGCAGCACCGGGCGGTCGGCCAGCCGGCCGAACCGCGGCCGGGTCTCCCACGCGCCGAGCAGGAGCAGGCCCGACAGGATCACCTTGAGCAACACGGGCATCGGGAGCAGCCACATGAGCATCCCGACGGCGGCGAGAGCCACCGTGAACAGGTGCACCACGACGGCGAGCGTCATCGCCACGGCGCGGAGCAGACCTTGCGGCTGCGGTCCTTTCGCAAGTATCCGGCGGTGCTCGGCGAGCACCCGTTGGTGCATGCGCTCGCGACGCCGGCGCGCCCGCCGCTTCAGGTCGGTCGTCGGGTCGTCGAGGCCCCACCCGCAGTCGGGGCACCACAGCGGCCAGCGGCGGTCGCCGGTCAGCGACCGGGCACAGCCCGGGCATGCCGCCGTCCGCAGCCCGGTGCTGAAGTCGGTCACGCCGGACATCCTCCGTCAAACCACGTCGCCGGCGCCGGGTTTTCCGGGGACCCGTGCCGGGCCTACCGGATGACGGCGGCGTCGAGCTGCACCGAGGTCGCGGTCGCGCTCGCGTGCGCGGCGCGCAGCCCGATCGTCCTTGTCACGGGGGTGGCCGAGGTCAGCAGCGTCACGGGGACCAAGGTGTGCAGCCGGTTGGTCGTCAGGCCGACGACTCGGATCAAGGTGTTGCTGTCGTACGCCGCGAGCTTGCCGCAGGTCGGGCACGTGGTGACGTAGACGACGAACGTCGTACCCGTCCCGGCCATGCTCGCCGCGGCGCTCTGCGTCGTTGTGACGTGCCGGCTGCTCCGGTAGTAGCCGGACGACGCGACCGTCCGCCACCCGGTGCCGAAGGTCATGCTGACGTCGTCGTACAGGTGGGCGGTCGCGGTGGCGGACCGGTTGCCGGCGGGGTCGATCGCGACGACGTTGACGTGGTACGACCGGTAGCCGGTCGCGTTGAACGTCACCGACGTGGCCGGGGTGGTCGCGGACCAGAGCGTGCCACCGCTCTCGGTGATCGTGACGCTGTAGGTCGGCTTTCCGGACGACGGTGCGGGGTCGGTGCTGCTCCACGACGCGATCGCGGTGGACGAGCCCACCGGCCGCACCGAGGCGATCGCCTTCGGCGCGACCCGGTCGAGCACGACGACGGCTTGCCCGACGTGACATGCGCCGGCCCCGCCGTTGGCGGCCGAGCCGTCGATGCCGGCGACGGACACCGTGTAGGCGCCGTCGGGCGAACCCGTGCCGAGGTCGACGCTCGTCGGGGGCGAGGACGCGGTCGCCGTGCCGCACAAGGTCTGCGGGTCGGCGGCATTGACGGCCGCTGCCGACCAGCCGCGGTAGGCCGCCGGCAGCCCGGCCGGGAGTGCCGTCGTCAACGACACCGTCGTGCTCTGCGTACCGGCCGGCGCGGTCAGGGTGAAGCCGCCCAGCCACGACACGAGCGCCGACCACTTCGGCGTACCGAGACCGGTCACCAAGTCGAAACCGGAGCCGGCGGCGTACGTGCCGTTGGTGCCGCTGACGATGTCGGTGAACGCGCCGCTGCCCGGCGACGCGGCGGCGCCGTAGAGCGCAGCGTGGATGTCGCCGATGCCGCCGGTCCAGCCCGCCGCGTCGAGCGAGTCGGCGAGCAGCGCGGCCTGAGTCGGCGCGGCGAAGCTGGTGCCGCCGATGACGTTCCACCACAACGACTGGTCGGCCGGCACCGAGTCGAGCACCGCGATGCCGTTGGCGGGCGCGGCGTCGGAGGCGATGTCCGGCACCAGCCGCCGGCCGTGCGGGCTCTTCGCCATGACGCTCTGCTGCCACGACGGCAGCGCCGTACCAGCCGACTCGCCGCCGCCGGAGCCGTTCCAGGCCGTGGGCGTCCCTGTCTTCGGCAGCGTCGTACCGCCGACGCCGACGACGTACGGCGAGGACGCCGGGTAGTCGACGGCGGGCGTCGCCGACCCGGTCGCGTCGATGCAGTCGCGGCTGCCTTCGTCGCCGGACGCCGCGAACACGGTGACGCCGGCGCCGACCGCGAGCTCGAGCGCCTGGTCCATCGCGGCCGTGAAGTCCGGCCCGGCGGCCGCTTCGCAGGCGCCCCACGAGATCGACAGCGCGGCGATGTGGTGCGACGCCGCGTCGCCCGCGACGAGCTGCACCGCCCGGATGAACCCTCTGCCGCCGTCGTTGTTGGGCGCGAAGTACGCGCGTTGCGCGGCGGACGGCGCGACCGCGAGCAACGTCTCCTGGTCGAGCGCGACCTCGGTGTCGCCCTGGTTGCCGTCGGCCGCGGTCGGGTCGGCGTGGTTGACCGAGACCGGCGTGTAGCTCGGCGTTACGGGCGGCGAGAGGGTGCTCCCGTAGCTAGTCAGGTCGCCGGAGTTCCAACCGGAGAGCTGCACGGTCGCGATCGTCAGCCCTTGGCCGAGCGGGCTGCCGTTGGGCGCGGAGTAGGCGTTGCGCAGGTCGGCGCCGGTCGTCGCCTTGGGCCTCGTGCTCGCGAGCGGGTACGCCACTCGCCCGGACGCGGGCAGCACGGCGACCGCGGACGCCGCGAACGAGGCCGGGCGCATCGGACGGCGCACGCTGCCGAACGCCGCCCGGACGGCCGACACCGGGCCGGTGACGGTCTCGCTCCACGTGTCGGACTGCGTCACCCGCAGCCCGAGCATCGCCGCCCGCCGGCTCACGTCGTCGTGGCGTGCGCGGCCGGGAGCCAGCGCGGCCAGCCGGGCGTGCCGCGCCGCGGCAGAAAGGCCGCGCGCGTGCACCAGCGCGGTCAGCCCGGCGGGGTCGGCGACCCGCAGCGCGACGACGACGCTCGCGGTCGGCTCGGCGGCCGACGCGGGAGTCACGCCGCCGACGGCAGCGACAACCAGCGCGGCCACCGCGACGGCGGCGCGTCGGATCACGGGCATGGACGCCTTCCAGGAGATGTGGTCACCAGGGTGTCATGGCACGACGCACAGAATGTCCGACTTGCGGTCGAAATAGCCCGAGATGACTACGCATCTGTGTGTTCGCTGCGCGTCGGAGCCGTTCTGTGGACGGGGCGGCGGAGAATGGGCCGGTGCCGCTCTACCGCGACGAGGCCGTCGTCCTGCGTACCCAGAAGCTGGGCGAGGCCGACCGCATCGTCACGCTGCTCACCCGCCGGCACGGCCGGGTCCGCGCGGTCGCGAAGGGCGTGCGCCGTACCGGGTCGCGGTTCGGCGCCCGGGTCGAGCCGTTCACGCAGGTCGACCTCCAGCTCCACGAAGGAAGGAGCCTCGACACCGTCACCCAGGCCGAGACGATCGCGCCGTACGGCGAACGGATCGCGAGCGACTACGGCCGCTACACCGCTGGCACCGCGGTCCTCGAGACCGCCGAGCGGTTGACGGCGGAGGAGCGGGAGCCGTCGCTGCGGCTCTACCTGCTCGTCGTCGCGGCGCTGCGCTCGCTCGCCGAGGGTGAGCACACGCCGACGCTCGTCCTCGACGCGTTCATCCTGCGGGCGCTCGCGATCGCGGGCTACGAGCCGTCGCTCGACGGCTGCGCGCGGTGCGGCGAGCCCGGTCCGCACCGCTACTTCGCCGTCGCCGCGGGCGGGCTGGTCTGCGCCGAGCACCGGCCGGGTGGCGCGGCCACCGCGTCGCCGCCCGCCGTCGCGTTGCTCAACGCCCTGCTCACCGGCGACTGGACCGTTGCCGACGTCGCGGCCGACGGGACGCAACGCGAGGCGAGCGGGCTGGTCGCGGCGTACCTCCAGTGGCACATCGAGCGGGGGCTGCGGTCGCTGCGCCTGGTCGAGCGGTGAGAGCGGCGCGGCGCAAGCACGCGGTCCGGCCGCCGTCGCCGCACCCGAGCGGGGCCGTCCCCCCGAGCATCCCGGCCGACCTCGTACCCCGGCACGTCGCAATGGTCATGGACGGCAACGGCCGGTGGGCGAAGCAACGCGGCCTGCCGCGCACCGCCGGGCACGAGCGCGGCGAGCAGTCGTTGTTCGACGTCGTCGAGGGTGCGATCGAGATCGGTGTGCAGTGGCTGTCGGCGTACGCGTTCTCGACCGAGAACTGGAAGCGGTCGCCCGACGAGGTGCGGTTTCTCATGGGCTTCAACCGCGACGTGATCCGCCGGCGGCGCGACGACATGCATGCGATGGGTGTACGGGTGCGGTGGGCCGGGCGGCGGCCGCGGCTTTGGAAGTCGGTCGTCGAGGAGCTCGAGGTCGCCGAAGAGATGACCCGCAACAACAAGGTGCTGACGTTGACGATGTGCGTCAACTACGGCGGCCGCGCGGAGATCGCCGACGCCGCGGCGGCACTGGCCCGCGACGTCGCGCGCGGCACCGTCGACGCGGACAAGGTCACCGACCGCGTCCTCGCGCGCTACCTCGACGAGCCGGCGATGCCCGACGTCGACTTGTTCGTGC
The DNA here is from genome assembly GCA_030840525.1 of Frankiaceae bacterium. Taxonomy (GTDB): domain Bacteria; phylum Actinomycetota; class Actinomycetes; order JAFAQI01; family JAFAQI01; genus BP-197. The sequence continues at coordinate 7,856 of JAVEEI010000196.1, read as the reverse complement.
GGTCCAGCGGCGAGCAGCGCATCTCCAACTTCTTGCTCTGGCAGTCGGCGTACGCCGAGCTCGTGTTCCAGGACACGTTGTGGCCGGACTACGACCGGCGCCATCTGTGGGCCGCGATCGAGGAGTACGCCGCACGCGACCGGCGGTACGGCGGGGCGATCACGTGACGACGTTCCTGGAACGGTTCGCCGACAGCGGCAGCGGCCTCGCGGTCGCCATCAAAGACCTGATCGACGTGGCCGGGTCGGTGACGACGGCGGGCAGCCGCGCGTTGGCCGACGCTTCGCCGGCGGCAGCGGACGCCGCCTGCCTGACGGAGATACGGCGGCGCGAGGCCGCGGGCGAGTTGTGGTTGGTAGGCAAGACAAACCTGCACGAGCTGGCCTACGGCACGACCGGGATCAACCCGTGGTTCGGTACGCCGGCGAACCCGCTCGACGCGGCGCTCATCCCGGGTGGGTCGTCGAGCGGGTCGGCGGTCGCGGTCGCGACCGGCGAGGCCGACGTCGCGCTCGGCACCGACACCGGCGGTTCGGTGCGGATCCCCGCCGCGTGCTGCGGAGTCGCCGGGCTGAAGACGACGTGGGGCCGGCTGCCCGTGTCCGGGGTGTGGCCGCTGGCGCCGAGCCTCGACACGGTCGGCCCGCTCGCCCGCGACGTCGCCGGTCTCGTCACCGGAATGCAGTTGCTCGAACGCGGGTTCTCGGTCCCGAAGTCGTCGGCCGGCGATGTCGAGATCGGGCGGCTGCGCGGCCTCGGCGTCGACGTCGACCCGGTCGTCGACGAGGCGGTCGACCGCGCGCTCGCCGCGGCGGGTCTCGTCGTACGCGATGTCGTTCTCGACGGCTGGCGGGACGCATGGTCGGCGGCCGACGTGATCCTGTCCGCCGAGGCATGGCGGGTGGACGGCGCGTTGCTGGCCCGCCGGCGCGACGACATCGGCGAGGTGACCGCGAACCGGATCGCCGCGTCCGCGAGTGTGACGGTGGATGCGGAGCACGCGGCGCGACAGGTACAGCTCGGGTGGCAACGAGCACTCGAGGACGCGTTCCTCGAAACGCCGGTGCTCGCGCTGCCGACGTTGGCCACGTTGCCGCCGACGATCGCGTCCGACCCGGTCGGACTCAACCGGCTCACGCTGCCGGTCAACCTCGCCGGCCTGCCCGCATTGTCGATTCCGGTGCCGACGTCGCGCGGCGGCAATGGCCTGCCCGCGTCGTTGCAGCTGGTCGCACCGGCGTACGGCGAGGAGATGCTGCTGTCGCTCGGCGCGCTGCTGGAGGGCGCGGGCTAGAGGTCGCCCATGAGTTTCGCGACCGCCAGGCCGAGGACGATCGCCGCGATGAGCACGCGCACCGGCCGCCCTTGGCGGCGTAGCTGGCCCCACGTCCCGGTCGAGAGGACGACGAGTACGGCGGCGACGGCGAGCAGGCAGACGCCGCCGACCCAGCCGTGTACCGCGAGCCCGGCGATGGTGAGCCCGGCGATGGCGATGACGAGCAGCAGCGCCAGACCACGGGAGCGTCGCACGGCACGACACTAGTAACCTGACGGCTCACTCGCCGACACCCAGCCGGATGGAGCACCGCCTCATGGCTCAAGCCAAAGACGCCGCCGCGCGCATCGACAACCTCGTCAGCCTCTCGAAACGGCGCGGACTCGTTTTCCCGTCGTCGGAGATCTACGGCGGCACGCGATCCGCGTGGGACTACGGGCCGCTTGGCGTCGAGTTGAAGGAGAACATCCGCCGGCAGTGGTGGCGGTCGACGGTGCAGCAGCGCGACGACATCGTCGGGCTCGACTCGTCGGTCATCCTCGCGCCCGAAGTGTGGGCCGCGTCCGGCCACCTCGAGGCGTTCGTCGACCCGCTGATCGAGTGTCAGTCGTGCCACAAGCGGTTCCGCGACGACACGTTGCGCGAGGAGTACGCCGAACGCAAGAAGCTGGCCGACCCCGACGCCGTCGCGCTGGCTGAGGTGCCGTGCCCCAACTGCGGGGTGAAGGGCGCGTGGACCGAGCCGCGGATGTTCAACGGGCTGCTGAAGACGTTCCTCGGCCCGGTCGAGGACGAGTCGGGCCGGCACTACCTGCGACCCGAGACGGCGCAGGGGATCTTCGTCAACTTCCTCAACGTGATGACCGCTGCGCGCAAGAAGCCGCCGTTCGGTATCGCGCAGACCGGCAAGTCGTTCCGCAACGAGATCACGCCGGGCAACTTCATCTTCCGGACGCGTGAGTTCGAGCAGATGGAGATGGAGTTCTTCGTCCAGCCGGGCACCGACGAGCAGTGGCACGAGTACTGGCTGGACGAGCGCTGGAACTGGTACGTCGACCTCGGCATCGACCCGGCCAACATGCGGCGCTACGAGCACCCGCAGGAGAAGCTGTCGCACTACTCGAAGCGCACCGTCGACATCGAGTACCGCTTCCGGTTCGGCGGGTCCGAGTGGGCCGAGCTCGAAGGCATCGCCAACCGCACCGACTTCGACCTGACGACGCACTCGAAGCACAGCGGTGCCGACCTCACGTACTTCGACCAGGACAAGGGCGAGCGGTGGACGCCGTACGTCATCGAGCCGGCCGCCGGGCTGACGCGGTGCGTGCTCGCCTTTCTCCTGGATGCGCTGTCCGAGGACGAGGCGCCCAACGCGAAAGGCGTGATGGAGAAGCGCACCGTCATGCGGCTCGACCCGCGGCTCGCGCCGGTGAAGGCGGCAGTGTTGCCGTTGTCGCGCAACGAGGATCTGTCGCCGAAGGCGCGCGACCTCGCCGCCGAGCTGCGCCGCCGGTGGAACGTCGAGTTCGACGACGCCGGCGCGATCGGCCGCCGCTACCGCCGCCAGGACGAGATCGGTACGCCGTTCTGCATCACCGTCGACTTCGACACCTTGGACGACCAGGCGGTGACGGTGCGCTCGCGCGACACGATGACGCAGGAGCGGGTGGCGCTGGACCAGGTGGTCGGCTACCTCGCCGAACGCCTTCCCCTCTGCTAGCCCCCATGATCATCGCCGTCAGCGCGACATCTATGCCGCGCTGACGGCTGGACGGACGAGGCGGACACCGTCCGGGAGGCCGCAGCCGGCGAGCCGGAGGTAGCAGCGCTCGAACTCGTTGATGACCTGCCGCGGCTCGCGCACGAGCCGAGCGGGCGCGTTGTGCAGTACCACGAGCCCGGCGACGGTCATCGTGTCGTGCCGTACCTGCATATCCACGAACAGGTCTTCCCGCGCATGGGTGGACCGGCCGTTGACCTCGTGCACCAGCCCCGCGTCGACGGCGAGAGCGTCCGGACTGATGAGGCGGCCGTCGGGGAGACGCAGCAGCGGGTTGTAGAGCAGGGGAGGCAGGACCGCGCTCGCCTCCGCGAGCAACCGGAAGTCGGCCTCACCGACGCTATGGACGCCGGAACGCAACTGCCGCAACGCCAGATCGGTCGGGCGCGCATTGCGCGGAGACGCGCGAACATGGGCACGCACCAGCGCGTCGACGCCGGCGATGCGCCGCTGCACGACGTCGCTGAGGATGGCGAGCACGCGCCGCGGGTCGCGCCGTAACCGGGCGGACGCAATCGCGGCGGTGGCCGGGTCGACGTACCGCAGGAGATCGGTGCGGACGACGTCGAACTCGGCCCGGGTACGGCGGACGACGACGAACGAGTGGCTGCGCGCGGTGGACATCGCCGGCCCGACGATGCGAACGACATCGTCCGACGGCCGCACGGCCCGAACGCCGTGGAACACACACGCGTCGTCGGCGTCGACCGCGACGTCCGGGCCGCCGTAAAGAAGGGCGGCGACGAGACGCTGGCGGTGCGACGGCTCGCCGGGATGGCTCAGGAAGACGTTGCGCAGCAGTTCCTGCCACCCGGCGAACCTCTCCCGGTGGGCGATGCCGTCGCGGGTCATGCCGAGCGCGTACGCCTGCCGCCGGTGGAGCACATGGTCTTGCGCGGCCAGCAGCGCGTTGAGTCGCTGGCGCGACACGGTTGTGGATGGCACGCCGACCAGCGTGGCGCCGAGGTGAGGCCAGCAGCCGAGGTCGCGGCACATCTGTGGACACGCCTCCCCGAGGTGTGCCGTCAGCGCGACATAGAGGTCGCGCTGACGGCGATGATCATGAGGGGACGTGAGGGGGAGGAGATTCGAGCGGCGCGGCGAACGTGCGGGCATGCGTTCGGGGAGGGCGGCGCTCGCCGCAACAGTCATGTCTCTCGTCGCGCTCGTCGCGCCGACACACGCCAGCGCGTCGTACACGACGGTTGTCACGTCGTACGGTGCCGACACGGTCAACCAGGCGCTGACCGTGTACGAGCCGACCACGGCGGGTCCGCACCCCGCGGTCCTGTTCGTCCACGGCGGCTGCTGGCAGCGCGGCACGCTCGTAAGCGCCGAGACCAACCTCGCGCAGGACATCGCCAACCGCACCGGCTGGGTCGTCGCGACCATGACCTACCGGCTGGCCGCGCCGAAGTGGGCCAACATGCCCGCCGACGTCGACGCCGCGCTGCGCAAGCTGCAGACCGGCGGGTACGGCGTCGACCCCGCGCGGGTCGCCGTATGGGGCGAGTCCGCCGGTGGCCAGCTCGCGCTGCTCCAAGCGCTCAAGGGCACCGGCGGACCCGGGGTCGGCCGGCCGAAGGCGGTCGTCTCGATCAGCGGCCCGACCGACCTACGCACCGAGCTCGCCGAAGGCGCGCAGACCGCGACCACGGTGCTCAACTGCATCAAGGACTTCGAGGGTGGCCTGCCCAACAGCCAGGCGATGGTCGACCGTTACTGGACGACGTCGCCGGTCGGCTGGATCGACAAGACCGACCCGAAGGCGGTGTTCCTCGGCAACTCGGTCGGCGACCCGCTGGTGCCGCCGACGCAGGCCGCCCAGCTCGCCGCCAACCTCGAGGCCGCCGGCATCACCGCCACGGTCGCGCTCACCGCGACCCAGCACCACTCGACCGGGGCCGAGAACGACTCCGTCGTCGGCGGCAGTACGACGTTGGAGCGCACCGCGATCGCGTACCTGCAGACCAACCTCTAGCGCCGGGCGCCCGCCAGGACCCGCCGACGCCGGTCGAACCTCGGCGCGCTGGGTAGGGTCGAAGCGTGGCCAAGTATGTCTATGACTTCAACGAGGGCAACAAAGACCTGAAGGACCTGCTCGGCGGCAAGGGCGCCAACCTCGCCGAGATGACCAACCTCGGTCTGCCGGTCCCGCCGGGCTTCGTCATCACGACCGAGGCGTGCAAGGTCTACCTCAACGAAGGCAGCGAGCCGCCCGAGCTCGCCGCCGAGGTCACCCAGCACCTCGACGCGCTCGAGCAGGCGATGGGCAAGGGCCTCGGCCAGCCCGACGACCCGCTGCTCGTCAGCGTCCGGTCCGGCGCGAAGTTCTCCATGCCGGGGATGATGGACACGGTCCTCAACATCGGCCTCAACGACGAGAGCGTGCAGGGGCTGGCGAAGCAGGCGGGCAACGAGCGCTTCGCCTGGGACTCCTACCGCCGCCTGATCCAGATGTTCGGCAAGACGGTCCTCGGCGTCGACGGCGAGCACTTCGACGACGTCTTCGACGACGTCAAGAAGCACAAGGGCACCACCAACGACCTCGACCTCGACGAGAACGACTTGCGCGACATCGTCGACAAGTACAAGGCCGTCGTCCGCGAGCACGCCGGCCGCGAGTTCCCGACCGACCCGCGCGAGCAGCTCGACCTCGCGGTCCGTGCCGTCTTCGACTCGTGGAACGGCGACCGCGCCAAGCTCTACCGGCGGCAGGAGCGGATCCCGGCCGACCTCGGCACGGCGGTCAACGTCGTCGCGATGGTCTTCGGCAACCTCGGCATGGACTCCGGCACCGGCGTCGCGTTCACCCGCGACCCCGGCTCGGGCGACAAGGGCGTCTACGGCGACTACCTGCAGAACGCGCAGGGCGAGGACGTCGTCGCCGGCATCCGCAACACCGTCCCGCTCGCCGACCTCGAACGCATCGACAAGCCCGCGTACGACGAACTGATGCGGATCATGTCGACGCTGGAGAACCACTACAAGGACTTGTGCGACATCGAGTTCACCGTCGAGCGCAACAAGCTCTGGATGCTGCAGACGCGCATCGGCAAGCGCACTGCGGCGGCCGCGTTCACGATCGCCGTACAGCTCGTCGACGAAGGCCTCATCGACACCGACGAGGCGTTGCACCGGGTCAACGGCGCGCAGCTCGCGCAGCTCATGTTCCCGAAGTTCGACGAGAGCGCCGACAAGAAGCAGATCGCCAAGGGTGTCAACGCGAGCCCCGGCGCGGCGGTCGGCAAGGTCGTGTTCGACAGCGCGACCGCGGCCGAGTGGGCGGCCCGCGGCGAGGACGTGATCCTGGTCCGGCGGGAGACCAACCCCGACGACCTGCCCGGCATGATCGCGGCGAAGGGCATCCTCACCAGCCGCGGCGGCAAGACGTCGCACGCGGCCGTCGTCGCCCGCGGCATGGGCAAGACATGTGTCTCCGGCGCGGACGAGCTCGAGGTCGACGTACGCGGCAAGAAGGTCACGACCAAGGACGGCAGCACCATCGGCGAGGGCGACGTGCTGTCGATCGACGGCACCAGCGGCGCGGTCTACCTCGGCGAGGTCCCGGTCACGCCGAGCCCGGTCGTGCAGTACTTCGAGGGCACCATCGGCGCCGACAGCGACCCGCTCGTCGCGGCCGTCGACCGGCTGATCAAGCACGCCGACTCCAAGCGCCGGCTCGGGGTTCGGGCCAACGCCGACACCCCGGAAGACGCCGAGCGGGCGCGGCGGTTCGGCGCGCAGGGCATTGGCCTGTGCCGGACCGAGCACATGTTCCTCGGCGACCGGCGCAAGCACGTCGAGCGGCTGATCCTGGCCGAAGGCGAGGACGAGCAGCGGGCCGCGTTGCAGGCGCTGCTGCCGCTGCAGCGCGAGGACTTCGTCGGCATCTTCACCGCGATGGACGGGCTGCCGGTGACGGTCCGGCTGATCGACCCGCCGCTGCACGAGTTCCTGCCCGACCTGACCGAGCTGGCGACGAAGATCGCCGTCGCCGAGGCGACTGGCCAGACCGTCAGCGACACCGACCGCAAGCTGTACGACGCCGTGCAGCGGCTGCACGAGCAGAACCCGATGCTCGGCCTGCGCGGCGTACGCCTGGGTCTCGTCATCCCCGGCCTGTTCGCGCTGCAGGTCCGCGCGATCGCCGAGGCCGCGGCCGAGTGCCGCAAGCAGGGCAAGGACCCGCGGCCGGAGATCATGGTCCCGCTGGTCGGCGCCGTACAGGAGCTCGAAGTCGTCAAGGAGGAGGCCGAGCGGATCCTCGCCGAGGTCGCCGACGAGACCGGGCAGTCGGTGCACACGCTGATCGGCACGATGATCGAGGTGCCGCGGGCGGCCCTGACCGCGGGCCAGATCGCCGAGGCGGCCGAGTTCTTCTCCTTCGGCACCAACGACCTCACCCAGATGGGCTGGGGCTTCTCCCGCGACGACGTCGAGGGCGCGTTCTTCGGCCGCTACATCGACCTCGGCATCTTCGGCGTCAGCCCGTTCGAGACCCTCGACACCGAGGGCATCGGCCGGCTGGTGCGAATTGCGACCGAGGAAGGCCGCAAGACCCGGCCGGACCTCAAGGTCGGCGTCTGCGGCGAGCACGGCGGCGACCCCGAGTCGGTGCACTTCTTCCACGAGGTCGGGCTCGACTACGTCTCCTGCTCGCCGTTCCGGGTGCCGGTGGCAAGGCTGGAGGCCGGCCGGGCGGCGGTCGACACCGCCGGCAGCGACAGCCGCTAGTAGCGCGCCGGCGCCCCCGCACCCCCGGCCCCCCGCACCGCCCGTCGACGTGGTGGGTGGTGG
>JAVEEI010000184.1 GCA_030840525.1 Frankiaceae bacterium | reverse complement strand
CCGTCGGAGCGCTGGTCGCCGAAGCGAGGTCTCGTTGGATGTACGTACCGAGCACGTCGGCACCCGAGTCGTGCTCGGTGCGCTTGCTGGTGTCGTAGGCGTTGCGGAGAAAGACGATGATCGACGTGCCCAGCGCAGCCAGGATGATGGCGCTGATGGTGACGCTGATCAACAACTCGACGAGGGTGAAGCCCTCGTCGTCTTTCTTGGAATGACGGTTCATGAGCAGGTCCCGTCGCTCTGCACCGTCAGCGCGCAGTAGAGAACGACGTCCTGCGACTGAGCGAAGTCGACGGCCCCGGACCCGGTCACCGTGATGGTCACCTGTTCTACCCCGGTCGTGCACGCTGGGCTGCCCTTGGCGCCGGTTACGGCGCCCGGCTTGCTCACGGTCACGGTGTAGACGTCAGCGGGGATCTTCGCCGTGATGTTGTCAGATGTAGCCGCACCGCAGGAGTACCAGCCGTGCGACTCGACGTACTCGGCGGCGGCCAGCATCACACCGTTCGCGCGTGCCTGGCTGCGGTTGATGACGCTCATGTGCGTGTTTGCGGCAAGCGCCGTCATCATTCCGACGACCGCGACGGCGAGAATGACGATCGCGACGAGTATCTCCACGAGGGTGTCGCCTCGTTGAGCATCGTCCCCGGCCCTTGCGCCCGCCATCTAGATCGCCGATGACCTGAAAATGCCGTACATCGCCGACACGAGCGCAACCGCCACGAATCCAACGACGAGCCCCATCATGACGATCACCGTGGGTTCGAAGAGCCCCGTGAAACGCTTGATCTTGTAATCGAGCTCCCGCTCGTAGTACTCGGCGGCGATGTTGAGTTGCTCGTCCAACGTTCCGGTGTCTTCGCCGACGCGGAACATCTGCCGGGCGGCGGCGGGAAACAAGCCCGTGTTCGCGAGCGGGCCGGCGAGGCCTTCGCCGCGCAGCATCGCTTCGCGTGTGGACTCGATCGCGCTCCGGTACACGCTGTTACTCGCCGCTTGGCCGCTGACCGTCATTGCGGTGGGCAGCGGGACCCCGGCGCTGATCATCGACGAGAGGATGCGGCAGAAGCGCTCGAGAATCGAGTGCTGCACCAGGTCGCCGACGATGGGAAGGCGAAGGATGACACGATCCCGTGCGCGCCGGCCGGCGACCGAACGAGTCGTCCAGAGGACTGCGGCGAGCAGCAACACGAAGATGCCCGCGAACACCCACCAGTCGTTGCTGACGAAGTGCGCGAATGACAACAACATCCGGGTGGGCAACGGCAGTTTGGCGCCTAGCCCCTTGAAGAACTTCTCGAAGCGCGGGAGCACGAACAAGACGAGGACGAGCACAACGCCGACGCTCATCAGCGCGACGATCGCCGGATAGGTCAGGGCGGAGACGACCTTGCGGCGAGCTTCGACGTCCCGCTCGATGTAGTCGGACAACTGCACCAGCGCGACATCGAGCGAACCGGTCAGCTCGGCGGAGCGAAGGATTCCGAGGTAATACTGCGGAAACACCTCGCCGTGTCGAGCCATCGCGTCGGTGAAGGTCGCGCCGCCTTCGAGGTCTCTGCGCACTGTCAGCAAGATCTCGCGGAAATGCTTGTTACTCATTTCCTCGGTGATGGAGTCGAGCGAAGTCAGAATCGGAATGCCGGCCTTGATGAAGACTGCCATCTGGCGGCTGAACTGCATCAGGTCCTTCGGCTTGACCTTCTTGGTGGTCACCTGGAACTGCATCAGGGCTCGGAGCCGCGAGGGCTGCACATCGACGTCGGGCACCTCGGCCGGAGTAGACGTCTCGTCTGTGACGATGCTCATCTCAGTCCTCAGAAGGCATAGATGGATCGCACGACCTCGGAAATGGTCGTGGCGTTGTTCTCGACGAGGATCAGCGCCTCGTCCTGGAGCGTGCGCATTCCTTGTGACACGGCCATCCGGCGTAGCTCGTCCTGGGTTGCCCAGCCGACGACGAGGCGCTTGATCTCCGGCGTGATGCGGAGCAGCTCGTACACGCCGATCCGGTCCTGGTAGCCGGTGCCGGCGCACAGGTTGCAGCCGGTGCCGGCGAAGAACGCGCGCTTGGGCCGGCCGCCGAGCTCGTTGTAGAACGCCATCTCCTCGTCGGTGGGCTTGTACGGCGCCTTGCACGACTCGCAGGTCCGCCGTACCAGCCGCTGGCCAACCACGGCGAGAACGGAAGACGCGATGAGGAACGACTCGATGCCCATGTCGAGGAAGCGGTGCAGTGCCGCGACGGCATCGGTCGCGTGCAGCGACGACAGCACGAAGTGCCCGGTCAGCGCGGACTGTACGGCGATGCGCGCGGTGTCGACGTCACGCGACTCGCCGACGAGAATCACGTCCGGGTCCTGCCGCAGGATCGACTTCAGACCGGTCGCGAACGTCAGCCCCGCGGCCTCGTTCGTCTGGATCTGGTTGATCGACGGGAACACGTACTCGACCGGGTCCTCGATGGTCATGATGTTGCGCGCCGCGTCGTTCATCTCCGACAGCGACGCGTAGAGGGTGGTCGTCTTGCCCGAGCCGGTCGGCCCGGCGCAGATCACCATGCCGAACGGCGCGCGGATCAGCTTCGAGAACGCCGCGTGCGTGTCCTTCGGCATGCCGAGGTCGCCGAGCTTGTAGACGGACCGCGACTTGTCGAGCACCCGGAGCACGGTCTTCTCGCCCCAGTGCACGCCGACGGTCGCCACGCGGACGTCGACCTCGCGGCCGTCGACGTTGATCTGCAGCTGGCCGTCCTGCGGCCGGCGCCGCTCGACGATGTTCATCCCGGCCATGATCTTGAGCCGCGACACCAGCGCCGGGCCCATCTCGGACGGCAGTGCGAGCACGTCGTGCAGCGCGCCGTCGATCCGGAAGCGCACCCGTACGTTCTCGTCCTGCGGCTCGAGGTGCACGTCCGACGCGCGGTCGCGCAGGGCCTGCGTGAGGATCTTGTTGACGAGCTGGACGACCGGCGCGTCCTCGGTCGTCATCCCGCCTTCGGCCAGCCGCGCGACCGGCTGCTTCGTCCGGCTCGACTCCGACTGCTGGAACGCGGTGACGAACGCGTCGACGTCGGTCAGCGCGCGGTACGACGCGTCGATCGCGCGCTTGATCTCGTTGGCCGGCGCGACCACCAACGTGACCGGCATGCGCGCGGCCTGCGCGAGCTGCATGCGCAACGTGTCGGACGGCTCGGCGACCGCGACGACGAGGGTGTCGTCGAGTTTCATCATCGGCACGGCGGTCTCGCTGCGGGCCAGGCTCTCCGGCAGGCAGGTGACCGCGTCCGGGTCCGGCGACTCCTGCGCGAGGTCGACGAGCGCGAGCTCCATCTGCTCGGCCAGCGCCAGCGCGAGCTCCCGCTCGTCGAGCGCGCCGGCCTGGACCAGCAGCCGGCCCAGCCGCTGGCCGGACGCCGACTGCCGCAGCAGCGCCTCCGCGACCTGCGGCGACGTGACCTTGGTCCGCGCGACGAGCAGGTCGCCGAGCCGGGTCCAGCTGTCGTCCGCCCCGTCGCCGTCGTACGTCGCCGCTGCCTCCGCGGCCGCCACTGCACCGGTCCCGTCGGCGGCGTGCTGGGCCGTGCTGGTACGGGTACGACGCAGGGCCACGGGGGTGTTGCTCCTTCGAGTCAGAGGGTCGTCAGAGGAGGCTGACGACGACGAGCGTGACGATGCCGATGACCGCAGCGAGCAGCAGGACGCCTTCGAGCGTGACCACACCGAGACGGCGACGTGCGACGGGTTGCTGGGTCATGCGCCACTGCCTCCGCACGATGAGGGAAAGACCGACAGTTGCGAGTCAAGTACGACGAAGCCCCCGGGGGCATCGGCAAGGCGGCCGGGGTTCAGCGCCAGGAGGGGTATTGACAAGCGAGCCGCGATGCGTTAGCAGCCGCGAAATGGACGGAGATGCCGGGAAAAGAAGCGGGCCGGTTCACGAGGAACCGGCCCGTCACCCCAAAGCTGAACCCCCCTCGAGTTCAGCGCCCCACGACATAGTGGCGGGCACCGGCGTCGCGGTCAGCATGCGTTCGGCCGCAACTGACGGCCGGTTCGTCCTATTGACGAGCGCGGACACCGCGGGTTATTCGCGAGTTGTCAGCACGTGATGTGGCTATAGCCCCCTGACGTGCTGACAAGTCGGCCAGACGGGCGACGGAGCGGGCGCAGGTCAGCGCAGCGGGTCGTCGGCGGTCTGCGGCTTGATCAGGCCCATCCGCATCGCGGTCATGATCGCCTGCGCCCGGTTGCCGGCGCCGAGCTTCTCGTACAGCTTCGAGATGTGCGTCTTCGCCGTCGACTCGCTGATGTAGAGCTTCTTCGCGATCTGCGCCACCGCGAGCCCGTCGGCGAGCAGCCCGAGCACCTCGCGCTCGCGCGGCGAGACCTGCGGGCCGGACGGCGCCAGCCGGCGCTTCATCGCGTTGGCGAGGTCGGCCGCGGAGAACGCCTCGGGCGATGCGGCCGCGTGCCGGGCCGCCGCGACGACGTCTTCGGCCGGGGCGTCCTTCGGCACGAACGCGGACGCGCCCGCCTCCAGCGCGCCGAACAGGTGCTCGTCGCCGGCGTACATCGTGAGCACGACGATGCCCATCTGCGGGTTGGCGGCGCGCAGCTTCTTGACCGCCTCGAGACCGCTGCCGTCGGGTAGCCGGATGTCCATCAGCACCACGTCGGGCTTGTGTTGCGCGGCGACGGCCAGGCCCTCGGCGACCGACGACGCCTCGGCGACGACGGTGAAGTCCTCGGCCCGCTCGAAGGCGCGCCGCAGGCCCTGGCGGATCAGGTCGTGGTCGTCGACCAGCAGCACCCTCTTCATACCTGCGGCAACTCCTCGAGCCCGGCATCCCCGTGCGACCTGTCCAGGTTAGTGCGACCGGACGGCCCTCCGGCCAGCGAGACCTCGACCAATGTGCCGGACGGTTCCCGCGGCGCGACCCGCACCGTCGTACGCAGCCGCTTCGCCCGCTCCCGCATGATCTGCAGGCCGTACGAGTCGTCCCGCGCCTGGCCCAGCCCGCGCCCGTCGTCCTCGACCCGCAGCAGCGCGCCGGGCGGCTCGACCTCGAGGGTGACCCAGAGGTTGTCGGCGTTGGCGTGCTTGCGCGCGTTGGTGATCGCCTCCTGCGCGATCCGCAGCAGCTCGGCCTCGGTCTCTGCCGGCAGCCGGTTGGCCGCCTCCGCGAGCGACATGTGCACGGTCAGGCCGGACTGCCGTCCGACCGAGCGGACGTAGTCGGACAGTGCCGCGCCGAGCCCGCCGTGCACGTCGACCTCGCTGCGCAGGTCGAAGATCGACAGTCGCAGCTCGCTCACGATCCGGGTGATCTCCGCGCGCAGCTCTTTCAGTTGCTGGGACAGCTCCTCGTTGCCGCGCGCCTCGGCGGCGAGCCCGTCGACGAAGTAGCCGAGGTAGGACAGCTCCTGCGCGATGCCGTCGTGGATCTCGCGGGCGACCCGGCGGCGCTCCTCGGCCGTCGCGACCCCGCGTACCTCGTCGAACAGCAGCGCCGTCTCCAGCCGCAGTGCGGCCTCGCCCGCGACCCGGGTCACCTCGCCGACGTCGAGCGTCGCGATGGTGCGGTTCTCGGTCTCCAGCCCGACGAGGCCGAACGTCCGCAGCCCGATGACGAGCGGTACGACGACGCTGCTGCCCGGACCGCCGGACAGCTGCCGGCTCAGCCGCTGCGCGCGCTGGGTCAGCCACGCCTCGGCGAACGGCCCGTCGTCGTTGACGTCGACGTCCCAGTCGGTGCGGTCGACGCCGGTCCCGGCGAGGCCGATCAGCCGGCCGCCGCCGGTGCGGACGAACACCACGCCGCGGTCGAAGTCGCACACCTCGCGCAGCGACTCGAGCAGCCCTTCGGCAATCGTCCCCGGGTCGAGCCCGACCGACAGTTGCCGGGCGACCGGGCGTAGCTGCGCGAGCAGCCGGTACGCCGACGCGTACGACGTGTCCTGCTGCTCGGTCGCGACCCCGGGTGTCCGGAGCGAGCGGATCCACGCGCCGGCGAGCCCCGCGGCCAGCGCGAGCACGACCCACAGCGCGCTTTGGCGGGCCAGCGCGTCGTCGCCGGTGCCGAGCCGGCCGCCGACCAGCAGCGCAATGGCTGCGAGGCCGGGCGGCACGACCGCGTTGGCGGTGCCGGCGAGCAGCCCGCCGGCGAACGCCGGCGCGATCAGGCTCGGGAACAGTGGGCTGTCAGCGCCGCCGCTCTCGAGGACCGCGACGACGGTCGCGACCGCGGTCGCCGTACGGAACAGCAAACCGAGCCGGCCGGGCAGC
>JAVEEI010000061.1 GCA_030840525.1 Frankiaceae bacterium | reverse complement strand
CCAGTGCCGCGCGACGGGGTACTCGTTCATGAACCCGTAGCCGCCGAACACCTGCGTCGCGTCGCGCGCGTTGTCGACCGCAATCGTCGACGAGTAGAGCTTCGCGATCGCCGCCTCGCTCTTGAACGGCATGCCGGCGGACATTCGCGCGGCGGCGTCGTAGTAGGCGAGCCGCGCGACGTGGGTGCGCATCTGCATGTCGGCGATCCGGAACGCGACCGCCTGGTAGCTGCCGATCTTCTGGCCGAACGCCTCGCGCTCCTTCGCGTAGCGCACCGACTCGTCGACGCAGGCCTGCGCCAGCCCGACCGCGAGCGCGCTGATCGCGACCCGACCCTCGTCGAGCGTCGAGAGGAACTGCGCGTAGCCGCGGCCGCGCTCGCCGAGGACGTTGCCGGCCGGCACCCGGCAGTCCTCGAACACGAGCTCGCGGGTGTCGGAGGCGTGCCAGCCGACCTTCGAGTACTTCTTCGACGTACGGAAGCCGTCGTGCGGGACCGGCACGAGGATGCTGGTCAGCTCCGGGCGCCCGTCGGCGCGCTGGCCGGTGCGGCTGAGCACGGTCACCAGCGACGTCATGTCGGTGCCGGCGTTGGTGATGAACGCCTTGGTGCCGTTGACCACCCACTCGTCGCCGTCGAGGGTCGCGGTCGTCCGCGGGTTGCCGGCGTCGGAGCCGCCGCCCGGCTCGGTCAGGCCGAACGCCGCGAGCTGCTCGCCCCGGCACAGTGCCGGCAGCCAGCGCTCCTTCTGCTCGTCGGTGCCGAAGCGGTAGAGCGGCATCGAGCCGAGCCCGACCGCGGCCTCGAGGGTGATCGCGACGCTGCTGTCGGCGCGCGCCAGCTCCTCGATCGCCAGGCACAGCGCGAGGAAGTCGCCGCCCATCCCGCCGTACTCCTCGGGGAAGGGCAGGCCGAACAACCCCATCTCGCCCATCTGGCGGATGACGCCGTAAGGGAACTCTTCGGTGCGGTCGGATTCCGCTGCCTGCGGCGCGACGACCTCGCGAGCGAACTCCTCGACCGTCTTGCGCAGGGCCTCGTGCTCGTCGCTGAGCCTGAAGTCCATGCGGCAAGTGTTTCACGGCGCATGACTACGATTGCCGGTCGTGGCCGCGGCGGATTACGTACGACGGATCTACGCGACCTTCCAGGCGCTGATCCACGAGATCGCGAAGTTCGGCGTGATCGGCGCGGTGGCGTACGTCTTCACCGTCGCGGTCAGCAACGCGCTGCACCTCGGCCTCAAGGTCGGGCCGCTGACCAGCCTCGGCGTCGCCATGGTCATCGCCGCGACGCTGTCGTACTTCGCCAACCGGCACTGGACCTGGCGGCACAAGGAGCGCACCGGCCTGCAGCGCGAGCTGCCGCTGTTCCTCGGCCTGTCGATCGTCGGGTTCGTCATCACCGAGATCCCCGTCGCGTTCAGCGAGTACGTGCTGCACCAGCACTCCGCGCTGGCCTACAACATCTCCGGCAACCTGATCGGCACCGGCCTCGGCACGATCTGGCGGTTCTGGTCGTTCAAGCGCTGGGTGTTCCTCGAGCCCGAGCCGCTACGCACCGAAGACGCCGCCCACGAAGCCCTGGTCTAGCTACTCCGACCGTTGAGCGTGACGAAGCTCGTCTTCTCAGCCGCTGAGAAGACGAGCTTCGTCACACTCAACCGAGGGGGAAGGGCGCGCCGGGGCCCCCTAGACGGGGGTGACGCCGTGGCGGCGACGGCTGAATGCTCTGTCCTTGCCGGCGTACGCCGCCAGCCGCCGGACCAGATCGGCGCGCAGGTCCTCCGGCTCCACGATCGCGTCGACAACGAGCTCGCTGGCCAGCCGGACGACGTCGATGTCGGCGTTGTACTCGTCGCGCAGCTTCTGCACGAACTCGGCCCGCTCGGCCTCGTCCTCGATCGCCTGGATCCGGTTGTAGTACACGGCATTCACGGCCGCCTCGGCACCCATCACCGCGATCATCGCGGTCGGCAGCGCGAGCGTCGCGTCGGTGTCGAACCCCGGCCCGGCCATCGCGTACAAACCCGCGCCGTACGCCTTGCGCACGATCACCGAGATCTTCGGCACCGTCGCCTCGGAGACGGCGCTGATCATCTTCGCGCCGTGCCGAATGATGCCCTCGCGCTCGACCGCGGTGCCGACCATGAACCCCGGTACGTCGGCGAGGAACACGAGCGGCACGTTGAACGCGTCGCAGAGCTGGATGAACCGGGTCGCTTTGTCGGCGGAGTCGACGAACAGCACGCCGCCTTTGAACATCGGGTTGTTCGCGACCACACCGACAACGCGACCGTCGAGCCGGCCGAAGCCGACGACGAGCTCGCGCGCCCACAGCGCGTGGATCTCGAAGAACGAGCCGTCGTCGAGCAACGCCTTGACGTAGCGGCGCATGTCGAACGCCTGCCGCTCGCTCACCGGCACGAGCGCGCGCAGGTCTGCCCCCTTTGAGCCAGCAGAGCCGGCCTCGGCCCCGCTCTCGAGGGCCGGTGGTTCCTGCGTCCAGTTCGACGGCAGGTACGACAGGTAGCGCCGTACGGTCTCGATCGCCTCCGGCTCGTCCTTCGTCAGGAAGTGCCCGACGCCGGAGACCGAGCAGTGCATCTTCGCGCCGCCCATCTCCTCGAGCGTCGTCTTCTCGCCGACGACCATCTCGACCATGCGGGCGGAGCCGAGGTACATCGACGCGTTGCCCTCGACCATCACGACGACGTCGCAGAAGGCCGGGATGTCGGCGCCGCCGGCGGCGGACGGGCCGAACAGCGCGCACACCTGCGGGATCGACCCGCTCGCGCGCACCTGGTTCCAGAAGATCCTGCCCGCGCCGCGGCGGCCCGGGAACATCTCGACCTGGTCGGTGATCCGCGCGCCGGCCGAGTCGACCAGCCACACCATCGGTACGCCGGTCCGGTACGCGGTCTCGATGATCCGGATGATCTTCTCGACGGTTCGGGCGCCCCACGACCCGGCCTTGACGGTCGAGTCGTTGGCCATCAGGCAGACCGGCCGGCCGTCGACCGTCGCCGTACCGGTCACTACGCCGTCGGCCGGCAGGTCCGGCGCGAGCGCGTTCGCGAACACCCCGTCCTCGACGAACGAGCCGTCGTCGACGAGCATCCGGATCCGCTCGCGGGCGAACAGCTTGCCCTTCTCGGCGTTGGCGGCGTGGTACTTCGGCGCGCCGCCGCCGACGATGCGCTCGCGCAGCTCGGCGAGGTGCGGGTGGCCCGGCTCGTCCGTGGTCTCGGTCACGCTTGCGGAGGGTAGCGAGCGCCCGCCTATCCGTGCGAAAACCCTGCGCCCGCGGCCCTGGTCTCGTTACCGTTCGGGGAGACCGAGGGGGGTAGTCCATGCACCTTGCTGGCGTCGTTCTCTTCCTGCACATCGCCGTCGCGATCGTCGCGTTCGCGATGGCCGGGGTGCTGCACACCGCGCTGCAGGTGATCGGCCGGGCCCGCCGGGTCGAGGAGATCCGCACGTGGGGCGCGGTCGCGCACCGGCTCGAGCCGTTGCTGCCCTTGATGGCATTGGCGTTGCTCGTCCTCGGCGCCTGGCTCGTGCACCTCGGCGAGCACACCGACGACCAGTTCCGGTTCACCACCGGCTGGGTGCTCACGGCAATCGTCACCGTCGTCGCGGTCGAGGCGGTCGGCGGCATCATGCTGAAGCCGCGCGGCGAGAAGCTGAGCGCCCTGATCGAAGCGGCGCCCGACGGCGACCTGCCCGAGGACCTACGGCGCGCCGCCCGCGACCCGATGTTCTGGGACATCGCCCACCTGACGACGTTCGGGTTCCTCGGCGTCGTGTTCATCATGGCCGCCAAGCCCGACGGCGTTTGGGCCGCCGTGTTCCCGGTCGTCGGCGCCGTGCTCGGCGTCGTACTGTCCCGCTGGCAGCAACGCGGACTGCCGGCGTACGACGCAACCGCGCCGAGCGTTCCCGGCCCGCGCGTGCACGCCGACGGCGAAGCCAGCCGGACCCACTAGCCGCCGGGGTTAAGGCGTGACGGTGCGGGTGCGCGGGCCGGCGCGCAACACCTGCGACGGCAGCGTTCGGCCGACGATGCGCTCGGCGGTCGCCGCGGCGTCGATGAGCGCATCGAGGTCGACGCCGGTCGCGACGCCCATGTCCTCGACCATGTGCACGAGCTCCTCGCTCGCGACGTTGCCGGTCGCGCCGGGCGCGTACGGGCAGCCGCCGAGCCCGCCGACGCTCGCGTCGAAGTCGCTGACGCCGAGCTCCAGCGCGGTGAGCACGTTGGCCAGCCCGGTGCCGCGGGTGTTGTGGAAGTGCAGGTTGAGCGGGACGTCCGCGTGCCGCGACCGGAACTCGCCGACCACCCGCGCGACCCGGCCCGGCGTCGCCATCCCGGTCGTGTCGCCGAACGAGATGCCGTCGGCGCCGTCGCGGACCGCGCGCCCGGCGACCGCGACGACCCGCTCGACCGGTACGTCGCCCTCGTACGGGCAGCCCCACGCCGTCGACACGATGACCTGCACGGTGCGGCCGGCGTCGTGTGCCACCTCGATCAGCGCCGCGATGTCGTCGAGCGACTCGTCGGTGCCGCGGTTGACGTTGCGCCGGTTGTGCGTGTCGCTCGCGCTGACGACGACCTCGATCTCGGCGAAGCCGGCCTCCAGCGCGCGTTGCGCGCCCTTGAGGTTGGGCACCAACGCGGAGTAGCGCACGTCGTCGTTGCGAGCGATCCGACGCCACACCTCGTCGGCGTCAGCCATCTGCGGAATCGCGCGCGGGTGCACGAAGCTGACCGCCTCGATCCGCCGTACGCCGGTCTTCGACAGCGCGTCGATCAGCTCGACCTTCGCCTCGGTCGGCACCGGCGCCTCGTTCTGGAGGCCGTCGCGCGGGCCGACTTCGCGCAGGCTGATCGAGGCGGGCAGGTCGCTCACGAATCCGAGGCTAGTCCGCCCTCCGGGTCGCCGGCGCGACGCAGCCGGAAGCCCTGCAGCAACGTGTAGCCGCGCACCGGTCGCGGCGGCATCCGGCGTAACCGGTAGCGCTCGTCGCCCTCGATCGCGGCGGCGAGCTCGCGGTCGACGAGGACGGAGCCGGGCCGGGCGACCGACGTGAGCCGGCTGGCGATGTTGACCGGCTCGCCGTAGACGTCGCCGAGGCGGGCGACGACGCTGCCGCACGCGACGCCGACCCGCAGCTCCGGCAGGTCGGGGTCGGCGCCGACCTGCTCGGCGAGGGTGAGGGCGACCTCGGCGCCGACGTGCGCGGCGTCGGCCGTGAACATCACCTCGTCGCCGACCGTCTTCACCACGCGGCCGCCGCCGGCGGCGATCACGTCGTAGGAGATCGACTCGAACCGGTCGAGCAGCGCGGCCAGCTCCTCCTCGCCGACGTGCCGGGTGAGCGAGGTGAACCCGACGAGGTCGGCGAAGCCGACGGTCATCGTCCGCGTCGCCATCTCGCCGGGGCCGGCGGCGAAGCCCCTTACGGCGGTCGCGGCGAGATGCCGGCGCCACACGTACCCGATCAGGCCTTCCATCAGGGGGACGAGCTCGCGCGCGGCGATCGCCGCATTTTCCGGCGACCACGGAGTCCCGCCGCCGGTGCCCGCCCGGCCAACGTCGGCACCGCCGGTCATCGCCTCGGTCAGGGTCGCGACCTGCCACTCGGCCAGCCGCGACAGCGCCTGCCCCATCGCCCGGGTGACCGCGAGCTGCTGGTCGCGGTCGAGGACGCCCATCTCGACGAGGGACTGCACCGTACGCAGCGCCTCGACGTCGCGGTCGGTGAACGCGACGTTGTCGTCGTCGACGTCGGCGAACCCCAGCGCGCGCCACAAAGTGCGGGCGTGCTCGACGTCGACACCGGCCCGCTCGACGACCTCCATTCGGGTGTAGCGGCGGGAGCCGCCAAGCACCTCGGTCTCCAGCCCGTCGAGCGGGCCGCGCGATTCGGTCACCCGGCGATCTTCGCGCATGGCTGTGGACGGCCGAGCGTGCCGCGGAAGTAAAGTGCCAACGTCCCTTCTGGCGAAGCCCGGATCGTGTTAGCGTCTCCGCCGAGGTCGCAGTTCTCGTTGTGCATGACGCCCGCGGGATTCGCGGGCGTTTCGTCTCCAAACGGAGACACCGCAGCGGCCAAGTCCCTGGAGGCAGGGGCGTTCGAGCCGGAAGGTTGCAACATGGCTCAGGGCACCGTGAAGTGGTTCAACAGCGAGAAGGGCTTCGGCTTCATCGCGCCGTCCGACGGAAGTCCGGACGTGTTCGTCCACTTCTCCGCCATCCAGTCGCAGGGCTACAAGAGCCTCGACGAGGGGCAGAATGTCGAGTTCGACGTCACGCAGGGCCAGAAGGGCCTGCAGGCGGAGAACGTCCGCCCGCTGTAACGACACCCGGTCTCGCCTTCCCGGTCAAGAACCGGGGAGGCGAGACGGCTGTCCGGACCACCCACTTCGA
>JAVEEI010000148.1 GCA_030840525.1 Frankiaceae bacterium | reverse complement strand
CTCCGAACGTCACAGTCGACGCGGGTTAGGTTGGCCGGGTGAAGGCTCTCGCGATCGAACGGCGTGACGCCGCTCCTGCCGTGCTCGACGTCGCGGACCCGGCCGCGGCCGGCGGCGAGGTGCTGGTCCGGGTCGAGGCGGCGTCGGTCAACGGCTTCGACCTCGCCATTGCCGCGGGCCGGGTCTGGGACTCGATGCCGCACGCGTTCCCGGTCGTGCTCGGGCGCGACTACGCCGGGACGGTCGCCGCCGTCGGTGCCGGGGTCGATGCGCTCACCGTCGGCCAGCGGGTCGCCGGGGTCGTCACCGGCCCCAGTCTCGGGCCGGGGTCGATCGGCGAGCTGTACGTCGCACCGGCCGCGAAGGTGACCGCGCGGCCGGCGGACGTCTCGGCGGTCGACGCGACCGCGGTCGGGCTCGCCGGCGTGACCGCGGCGACCGCGATGGACGCGCTCGGCATCGGCGCCGGCGACACGTTGCTGGTCAGTGGCGCGACCGGCGGCGTGGGCTCGTTCGCCGTACAGCTCGCGGCGGCCGCGGGCGCGCGGGTCGTCGCGACGGCTGCTCCCGGCGAGGCGAGCGAGTTCGTTTCGTCGCTCGGCGCGAGCGAGGTCGTCGACTTCATGGGCGATCTCGCCGACGCGGTCCGCGATGTCGCGCCGGACGGGGTGACCGCGGTGCTGCATGCGGCTGGCGACCCGGCGGTGCTCGGCGGCCTGCTCGCGCCCGGCGGACGGCTCGTGTCGCTCCTCGGCGCGACCAATGAGCAGGTCGGCCGCGACGACGTGACGGTGACGCCGATTCAGGCGGCGTACACGCCGGAACGTCTCGGTCGGCTGCTCGACGCGGTGGCGTCGGGCGAGCTGCGGGTGGCCGTCGGCGCGACGTTCCCGTTGAGCGCCGCGACCGACGCGCTGGAGTGGTTCAAAGACCCGACCCACCTCGGCAAGGCGGTCGTGACGATCTAGCTCGTCACAGATCCGGGTCGTCGTCGTCGAGGCGGGCGAGCCAGGTCGCGAGCCGCTCGACCGGGGTCTCGAACTCCGGGTTCAGGTCGACGAACGTCTGCAGCTGCTGGGCCAACCAGTCGAAGCTGACGCTCTCCTCGCCGCGACGCGTCTGCAGCTCCTCGATCCCCCGATCGGTGAAGTACACGTCAGTCGAAGAGTTCCGCGAGAAGCTTCGCGTGCTCGGCCTCGTGCGCGTTGTGCGAGCCCGCCGCGGGTGACGCCGTCGCCGGCCGGCTGGCCCGCCGCAACGGCAGCTCGCGCGGCAGGTGCTCCGGCAGGTTCAGCGCGACGAACGGCCACGCGCCCTGGTTGGCCGGCTCCTCCTGCACCCAGACGACCTCCTCGGCCGACTCGTACGCCGACAGCGCCGCCGTCACCTCGGCCGCGGGCAGCGGGTAGAGCCGCTCCAACCGAAGGATCGCCGTGTCGGTGACGCCCGCCGTCTCGCGCTTCTTGTCCAAGTCGTAGAAGACCTTGCCGGCGCAGAGCAGCACCCGCCGTACCTCCGCCGGGTCGGGCTGGCGCGGGTCGGCGAGCACCGGCTGGAACGTGCCGGAGGTCAGCTCGGCCGGGTCGGAGGTCGCGGCCCGCAGCCGCAGCATCGACTTCGGGGTGAACACGATCAGCGGCTTGCGCCGGCCCGACAGCGCCTGCTGGCGGAGCAGGTGGAAATAGCTCGCCGGCGTCGACGGGACCGCGACGGTCCAGTTGTCCTCGGCGCTCATCGCGAGGTAGCGCTCGATCCGCGCGGACGAGTGGTCCGGCCCCTGGCCCTCGTAGCCGTGCGGCAGCAGCAGTACGACGGACGACCGCTGCCCCCACTTCGCCTCGCCGGCCGAGATGAACTCGTCGACGATGGACTGCGCGCCGTTGGCGAAGTCGCCGAACTGCGCCTCCCACAACACCAGCGCCTCCGGCCGGGCGACCGAGTAGCCGTACTCGAAGCCCATCGCGGCGTACTCGCTGAGCAGCGAGTCGTAGACGTAGAACGGCGCCTGGTCGTCGGCGAGGTGCGCGAGCGGGGTGTGCTCCTCCGCGGTCCGGCGGTCGACGAGTACGGCGTGCCGCTGGCCGAACGTGCCGCGCCGCGAGTCCTGGCCGGCCAGCCGGATCGGTGTGCCGTCGAGCAGCAGCGAGCCGAACGCAATCGTCTCCGCCATCGCCCAGTCGATGCCGCCGTCGCTCACCATCTGCGCGCGTTTCTGCAACTGCGGCAGCAGCCGCGGGTGCACGGTGAAGCCTTCCGGCACGTTGACCTGCGACTCGCCGATGCGCTTCAGCACCTCGACCGAGACCGCGGTGTCGGCGGTGCGTTCGGCCGGCTGCTCTGACGTGACATCGACCGGCGCATTGCTCACGTCGCGGGTCTCGGCGAAGACGCGCTCGAGTTGCTCCTGGTAGTCGCGCAGCGCCTGCTCGGCCTCTTCGACGGTGATGTCACCGCGGCCGATCAGCGACTCGGTGTAGATCTTGCGCACGCTGCGCTTCGCGTCGATCAAGTCGTACATCACCGGCTGAGTGAACGACGGCTCGTCGACCTCGCTGTGCCCGCGACGGCGGTAGCAGAGCATGTCGATGACGACGTCCTTCTTGAACGCCTGGCGGAAGTCGTACGCGAGCTGCGCGACGAACACGACCGCCTCGGGGTCGTCTCCGTTCACGTGGAAGATCGGGGCCTGGATCATCCGCGCGACGTCGGTCGAGTAGACGCTCGACCGAGCCGAGGTCGGCGATGTCGTGAAGCCGACCTGGTTGTTGATGACGACGTGCACGGTGCCGCCGGTGCGGTAGCCGCGCAGCTGCGACAGGTTCAGCGTCTCGGCGACGACGCCCTGGCCGGCGAACGCCGCGTCGCCGTGGATCAGCACCGGCAACACGGTGAAGCCGGTCGAGCCGCGGTTGATGACGTCCTGCTTCGCCCGCGCGATGCCCTCGACGACCGGGTCGACTGCTTCGAGGTGCGACGGGTTGGACGTGAGCGACACCTTGACCCGCTCGCCGTCGATGGCGGTGTACTCGCCCTCCGCGCCCAAGTGGTACTTCACGTCGCCGGAGCCGTGCGCCGTACGGGGGTCGAGATTTCCTTCGAACTCGCGGAAAACCTGGCCGTACGACTTGCCGACGATGTTGGTCAGCACGTTCAGCCGGCCGCGGTGCGCCATGCCGATGACGACCTCGTCCATGTCGTCGTGCGCGGCCTCGGACACGACCGCGTCGAGCAGCGGGATGACCGACTCGCCGCCTTCGAGCGAGAACCGCTTCTGCCCGACGTACTTCGTCTGCAGGAACGTCTCGAACGCCTCGGCCTGGTTGAGCTTGCCGAGGATGCGTAGCTGCTCCTCGCGCTCCGGCGACTCGTGGTGGCGCTCGACCCGGTCCTGGATCCACTTGCGCTGCCCGGGGTCCTGGATGTGCATGTACTCGATGCCGACGGTGCGGCAGTACGAGTCGCGCAGCACGCCGAGCACCTCGCGCAGCTTCATGAACGTCTTGCCGCCGAACGTCCCCGTCGGGAACTCGCGGTCGAGGTCCCACAGCGTCAGGCCGTGGTTGACGACGTCGAGGTCGGGGTGCCGGCGCAGCTCGAACTCGAGCGGGTTGGTGTCGGCCATGAGATGCCCGCGGACGCGGTAGGCGTGGATGAGCTCGAGCACGCGCGCCGGCTTGCCGACCTCCTCGTCGTGGCTGACCGCGATGTCGGTCACCCACCGCACCGGCTCGTACGGGATCCGCAGCGAGCGGAAGATCTCGTCGTAGAAGTCGTCACCCAGCAGCAAGTCGTGCATGCGGCGGAGGAAGTCGCCGGACTCCGCGCCCTGGATGATCCGGTGGTCGTACGTCGAGGTCAGCGTCATCACCTTGCTGACCGCGAGCCGGGCCAGCGTCTCCGGCGCCGCGCCCTGGTACTCGGCGGGGTACTCCATCGCACCGACGCCGACGATCGCGCCCTGCCCGGCCATCAACCGCGGCACCGAGTGCATCGTCCCGATCGTGCCCGGGTTGGTCAGCGAGATCGTCGTACCGGCGAAGTCGTCGGCGGTCAGCTTGTTGCTGCGAGCGCGCCGGATGATGTCCTCGTACGCCGCCCAGAACCGGGCGAAGTCGAGCGTCTCCGCGGCGCGGATGTTCGGGACGACGAGCTGGCGGGTGCCGTCGTCCTTGTGCAGGTCGATCGCGAGCCCGAGGTTGACGTGCTCGGCCTCGACGACGGTCGGCTTGCCGTCGACCTCCGCGAACGCGCGGTTCATCACCGGCATCTCCTGGACCGCGCGGACGAGCGCGTAGCCGATGAGATGCGTGAACGACACCTTGCCGCCGCGGCCGCGGCGCAGGTGGTTGTTGATGACCGTCCGGTTGTCGATCAGCAGCTTCGCCGGGATCGCGCGGACGCTTGTGGCGGTCGGCACCGCCAGGCTCGCCTCCATGTTGGCGACGACGCGCGCGGCCGCGCCCTTCAGGGGCTTCGTGTGCGGCGCCTGCGCCGCCGGCCCGCTCTGCGGCTCGGGCGACCTCTCTCGCTCGCTGCGCTCGCTCGCGCCGTTCGCCCTAATGCCGCTGCCGCCGGCCGGCGGCGCAGGCGCCGTCTCCTGCTTGGCGGGCTTGGCCGCGGGCGTCGTTGCCACCTGTGGCTCTGACGGTTTGGCGGTGGGGGCGTCCGGGGCTGGGGTGCCGTTGGTTTTTGCTGGCGCGTCGGGTTTGTAGTCGGCGAAGAAGTCCCACCAGGCTTTGTCGACCGAGTCGGGCTCCTTGAGCCACTGCTGGTACATCTCGTAGACCAGCCACTCGTTGGGGCCGAATCCCGCGAATTGGTCGGTGCTGCCCGGTTCTGACGGCGCTGTCACGGCCACCAGGCTACGCCGGTACGCGCCGGCTCAGCGTCGCGTCAGGCGGTCGAGAGCGAGTTGCCGCCGGCGCCGCGACCGCAGCACCGCGGCGACCCCGAGCATCGCCGCCGCCGACATCATCATGAGGTCCTCGCCGGCCTCGTTGGACGACCGCTCGAGCCCGAACTGGCCGTCGTTCTCGACCGTCTGCAACGCGAGCTGTTGCTGCTGCTCCTCGTTGTGCGAGATCGCGGTCTGCGCGGACGCCCCGGGCTGGCTCTGCACCTGCTGGACCTGGTTGGTCCCGGGCGGCGGCTGGCCCGGCGCGCTCACCGACGGCCCGGTCGCGAGCACGGTCGACGGCGCGTCGGGCGGGTTCACGACATTCGTCGGCTTGGGCGGCGGTGGCGGCCGGTGCGCCGTCGGCGGGGCGACCGCGATCCCCGGTACGGCGATCGTCGCCTGGGCCGCCGCACCGAGCAGTTGCGGCGTCGTACGCGACCCGAAGAACTGCGCGTCGACGGTCTTCAGCCCGGGCGTCGCCGGCCGGTACGGCGCGCAGAAGTTGCCGGCCGTGTCGGTCGGGCCGAAGCCGACGATCGCGCCGTCGACGTCGAGCGCGACCGGCTTGGCCACCGCGGGCGCGCCGCTCAGCGTGCGCAGCTCCGCGCAGACCTGGGTCAGCTTCCCGAGCGGGGAGTGGCTCGGCGCGGTCACCGTCATCGTCGACGGCAGCGGGCAGAAGCCGCCGGGGGTGAGGTAGGCGGTGACGATGCCGGCGGCCGCGTCGCGCAGCCACACCGCGGGCAGCGCGAACGACTGACCGTCGCAGGCGAGCTCGTCGTCCTCGCCGGCCGCCTCGCTGACCAGCCGGTGCAAGTAGGCCTGCACCAGCCGGCAGTTGGAGTCGAGCCGGTAGACCGTCTGGTCGTCCTCCATCTCGACGTAGACGCCGCCGTCGCCGGTAAAGGTCAGGCCGGAGGCGCCGTACTGCCCGGCCAGCGCGGTGCCACCCGGGTTCTGCCAGGTACAGGCGTCGATCCGGTGGCCGTCGGCGCCGAGGTGGTAGAGCGTGTGCTGGCCTTCGTTCGCCGAGACGTAGCCGCCGGAGACGTTGTCGGACACGACGTACGGGATGCCGGTCTGGCTGACCGTGGTCGAGGACGCGAAGAGCTTCGTGAGCGCGCCGGTGGCGAGGTCGTAGCTGAACACCTCGGACTGGCCGGGGTCCGCGCCGCGGGCCGTGTTGATCAGTAGCTGGCGGGTCAGGCTGTCGTAGTCGAGCAGCGTCCGGCCGCGGCCCGGCGACTTCCCGAGGTTGACCTTGAGGTCCGGCGCGGCCTGGCCGGTCGCGGCATTGATGCGCGCGATCGTGACGATGCCGGTGTCCGAGCTCATCGGCAGGCTGGAAGCGCCGTACTGGTCGGCGATCGGCAGGTAGTAGAGGTACTCGCCGTCGTACGCGAGCGTCGCACTCGTGGCGTCGGTGTGCTGCGCGTTCAGTGCCGCGACCCCCGGCAGCGGCCACGTCTGCGCCTCGACCAGCGGCAGCGGCGCCACCGCGCCGCCGTTGCTGCTCGGCGGGGTCACGTCGCCCGCGTCGCCGCTGCGGTCCGCGTCGGACAGCCGCCGGTAGACCCGGCCGTCGCCGCACAGCTCGGTGAACGCGCTCGGGTACGCGCCGCTCGCGGTGAGCGCGCCGCTCGTGCACGACGCGGGTACGCCGTCCGCCCACGGCCGCAGCGGCGAGCCCGCGTCGCCCGCGACTGGGTGGCCGCCGACCAGCGCGACGACGGCGTTCTCGTTGCCCTGTCCGGTCCGCACGTTGCTGGTGGCGGCGGTCGACAGCCGTCGCCAGGTCCCCCCTGCGTCGGCCGAGCTGAACACGCCGGCGTTGGTCGCGGCGTACACCAGCGAGGACGCGCTCTTGCGCGGGGCCAGCCATACGTCGGCGACCGCGGTCGCGCCCGGGATGTTCTTGCCGCTGAACGTGCGGCCACCGTCGGTCGACAGCCACAGCGGCGAGCCGGTGCTCGCCGTGCTGTTGAGCCAGACGACCTGCGGGTCGGCGGGGTCGACGGCCAGGACCGTCGGCGCGAACGCCTGCGTCTCCGGCTCGGGCAGGAAGGTCGAGCCCGAGTCGGTGCTGACGAACAGCAGCGCGGCGGCGGAGCGGCTGGCGAGCAGGTAGACGAGCGCGCCGTTGCTCGTCGAGGCCGTGGTCGCGCCCACGCTCCGGGCCTCGATCAGCCGGAACCCCTGCAACCCGGCGGCGGCGGCCTGGAACGACAGCCCGCCATTGGTGCTGATCAGCAGGCCGCCCGCGTCGGCCTTGCCGGCGCCGGCCGAGGCCATGACGACGTTGTGACCGAGGCCCTCGGACCACACGCCGGTGACCGGCCCGTCGCTCGGCAGCTGCGACCGGGTCCAGTCGTGCCCGCCGTCGAGGGTCAGGTAAAGGCCGTTGGCCGTGCCGGCGGTCAGGTGGCAGCCGTCGGTGTCGTCGGGTGCCACCCACGTCACGGCGCTCGCCGGCAGCGGCAGCCGCGACCAGGCGGACGACGACGCGCCGCACGCGCCGGACGCGGCATGTGCGGGCGCGAGCAGGCCCGCCCCGGCCAGCACGCCCACCCCGGCCGCGAGCGAGAGCCATCGTGGCCAGCGCACGGGTGGGGGTATTCGCGGGCGGCCGGGCGATACCTGCCGGCGGGTCAGCCCTCCGACCAGGCGACGCCCAGGTCGTCCAGCGCGCAGCGGGCGGCGTTGTGCCCGGCGGCGCCGATCACCGAGCCCGCGGGGTGGCAGCCGGCGCTCGCGGCGTACAGCCCGTCGACCCCGGTGCGGTACGGCATCCGGGCGTCGAACGCGAACGCGTTGTCGACGTGGTGGATGTGCCCGTGCCGGATCCCGAAGTGCGCCTCGATCCCGGGCGGCGGCAGCGGGAAGACGTCGGCGACGAGCGCCGACGTACCGGGCGCGAACCGGTCGCAGATGCCGAGCAGGTGGTCGACGTACCCGGGCAGCTCGGCGTCCCAGGTCGAGCCGGCGATCTCGTACGGGACCGACTGGACGAACAGCGCGCTGGAGTGGTGGCCGGCCGGGTCGGAAAGGGACGGGTCGGCCGTGGTGTGGAGGTACCACTCGATCGTCGGGAAGTCGGGCAGCCGGCCGGCTTCGACGTCGGCCCACATCGCGCGCACGGCGTCCATCGGCCGCTCCTGCGGGAGCAGGTGGATGGTCGAGCCGAACGGCGACGGCGCGCCCGCGGGCAGGCAGCTGAACTCCGGCAGGTCGCGCAGCGCGAGGTTGACCTTCAGCGTCGTACCCGGCCGGCGCAGGCCGTCGAGCCGCGCGGTCAGCGCAATCGGCAGCGGCGCGAGCTCGGCGAGGGTGAACGGGTCGCACCCGGCGAGGACGACCTTCGTGGCGACGGTGCGGCCGTCGGCGAGGGCGACGCCGCGGACCTGGCCGTCGGTCACGTCGATGCTCGCGACCGGGCACGACGGGTGCAGGGTCGCGCCGGCCGCGACGGCCTGGCGGGCGATCGCGGCGGCGACCGTGCCCATTCCGCCGCGCACGATCATCCAGGTGCCGTCCGCGCCGGGCAGCCGGCACATGTTGTGCACCAGGAAGTTGTGGCCGCTGCCGGGAGTGTCCGGGCCGGCGTGCAGCCCGGACAGCCCGTCGGTGACGGCGTACATCGCGACGAGCAGCTCGCTGGCGAAGCCGAACCGTTCGAGGTAGTCGGCGACCGAGCCGGTGACGAGGTCGACGAACGTCTGCCGCAGCGCCGGCCGGATGTAGCGCTCGGCGGTCTCCTCGACCGACCCCGGCTCGGCCAGCCATGCGGGCGCGAGGTCGTCGCGCAGCTGCGCGAGCTCGGCGGCGAGCCGGTCGTCGGCGTCGCGGTCGGTGTCGGTGAAGAACGCGGTGAACTGGCGCCGGGTCTCGTCACGGTCGCTGCCCATCACGAGGTAGCGGTCGGTCGTCGTCGGCAGGAAGTAGTGCGGGTCGCGCCGGACCAGCGGCAGGTCGAGGCCGAGCAGCCGCTCGAGCTCCGGCGGCATCAGCCCGAGCAGGTACGAGCCGGTCGACTGCGCGAGCTCCGGCACCCGCGGGAACGGCCGCTCGGTCCGCGCGGCGCCGCCGAGGACGGCGTCGCGTTCGAGCACCGTCACCGACAGGCCGTGGCGGGCCAACAGGGTCGCGGCGACGAGGCCGTTGTGGCCGCCACCGACCACGACGACGTCGGCGGACTCCGGCAGTTGCGTCGCGGTGGTCATCGGTCCCGCACCCGGCGGACGAACTTCAACCCCGACCACGTCGCGTCGATCGCCGCGACCTTCACGTCGACCAGCCCCTGGTCGAGACCGTGGTCGCGGACGACGTTCTCGTCGATGTCGGTCGCGACTCCGCTCGCCCGCTTCGGCCACGCGACCCACAGCGCGCCGGCGGTCGTCAGCCGCGCGGCCGAGGTCGCGAACCGCGCGCGCAGCCGCCGTACGTCCGGGCAGAAGGCGAGAACCACGTCGTACGCCGACGCGCCCGCACGGGTGTGCACGAGCGCGCCGGCCGGCAGCGGGTCGAGAACGAACCCGGGCGGCGCCGCGACGACGAGGACGCGGGACTCCGGCTTGACCCCGAGCTTGCGGGGGAGCGGCGTGCCGCTGTAGCCCGTGTCGGTCACGCCCCCAACGTAGGGTCTGCGACCTTTCCGAGGAAGAGCGGCAGCCCGGTGACGGTGTCGTCGATCCGGAACAGGAACGGCCGGTCGAAGTGCAGGTGCTGCACCGAGGTGGGCGCCGGCGCGGCGCCGGCGAGGATCTCGACCGCGGTCGCCGCGGCCGCCTCGGTGCCGGCCTCCGAGACGTCGATGAACGCCTTGTGCCGGACCGCGCCGATCCGGACCGGCCGGGTCGACATGCCGTCGAAGTCGGCGCCGTCGGTGAAGGCGGTCCGCATGCCGAGGCTGGCGAGCACACCGGCGACGTCGTCGTTCCAGGAGAAGCGGAACTTCGGCAACGCGAGGTCGACCGGCTCGGCCCGGAACGACGGCGCGGTGGCCGGCCAGGTGAGCGGCCGGCCGGTCGCTGGCAGTAGCAGCGTCATCGCGAGCCGGCCTCCGGCGTACGGCAGCCGCACGGCCCGGTAGCCGGTCGTCTCGGCGTAGTCGAGATCCTCGGTCGCGCTCATCGTCTTCGGGTGTACGACGTGGCCGTCCGCGCGGGTGAACGGCGCGGCGGCGGTCGCCGACCGCTCGAACGGCGACTCCCACGCGGCCTTGAGGTAGATGGCGTTCGTCAGGACGAGCCGGGTGTCGCTCAGGTCGGTGCCCGGCGGGAGCAGGTCTTTGATCCGGTCGCGGGTCTGAGCCGCGATCGCCGCGTTGATGGCCTTGCGCGCGTCCTCGCCGTGGCCGGCGAAGTCGGCCTGGTGGAACGCGGAGGCGAAACCGTCGGCCATGGCGGCCCGGAAACCAGGCTTGACCGGGAAGCCTTGCTGCAGCCACACCGCATCGGCGACGCGCAGCAGCGACCCCTTGCCGGATGCGGCTTCGAGTTGCGCGATCAAACGTGACGCGGCCCTGCTGATGTCGTCGGGGCTGGCGTTGGGGCCGAGGTGCAACGCGCGCGCGATTTCGGTGGCGGTGTCGCCGCGGGCGCCGACGTACGCCATCTGCAGTGCCGTCGCGATGCTGGCCGGGCTGACGACGATGTTGCCGTCGCGAGTCGCGAGCTCGGTCCAGAGCGAGCGGGCGAACGCGTCGTCGGCGGTGGCGAGGGCCTGCTGCTGCTGGGCGCTGACCGGGACTACGCGCGCGGTGCTCTTCGCCGGCGAGGGGAGCGTGCGGTCCGAGGTGCTGCCGCACGCCGTCGCGGTGAGCGCGAGCGTGACGGTGACGGCGGCAGCGGACCTCACGAGGGGTGCCGAAAAGAAGTGGTTTCGTCCATGCATGCCACTACTGACGCGCCGGTCGGGCGCACGGTTCCCGCCGGCGTTCGCGTAACGTCGGCCGGGTGAGCAGCCCGCAACGGTCGACCCGGCACGACCACGTCCGCCCGAACCTCGCCCTTGCCGTCATCGCGACCGCGCAGCTCATGGTCGTGCTCGACGTGACCATCGTGAACATCGCGCTGCCGCATATGCAGCACGCGCTGCACTTCAGCTCCACCGGCCTCGCGTGGGTGCTCAACGCCTACACGCTGGTCTTCGGCGGGCTGCTGTTGCTCGGTGGCCGTGCCGGCGACCTGTTCGGCCGCCGGCGGATGTTCATCGTCGGTGTCCTCGTTTTTGCGCTGGCCAGCCTGCTCGGCGGGTTCGCGTGGGACAAGGGCTGGCTGCTCGCGATGCGCGCACTGCAAGGAGTCGGTGGCGCGATCGCGTCGCCGACCGCGCTCGCTCTTGTCACGACGACGTTCGACGAGGGCCCGGAACGCAACCGCGCGTTCGGCGTCTACGCCGCCGTGTCGGGTGCCGGTGCGGCGATCGGCCTGATCCTCGGCGGCGTGCT
This sequence comes from Frankiaceae bacterium, assembly GCA_030840525.1. GTDB lineage: Bacteria > Actinomycetota > Actinomycetes > JAFAQI01 > JAFAQI01 > BP-197. Next base: position 14,282 of record JAVEEI010000148.1, on the reverse strand, counting down.
CGTGCAGGCACTGTCGTGGCGGTGGGTGCTGTTCGTGAACGCGCCGATCGGCATCGCGCTCGCCATCGTCACACCGCTCGTACTCGCGGAGTCACCGCGCAGCGGCGGCCGGCTCGCACTCGCGGACGCGGTGACGTCGACCGCCGGCATGGCCGCCCTCGTCTACGGCTTCATCCACGCGGCGACGTACGGCTGGTACGACGCGACGACGCTTGGGTCGATCGGGGCCGCCGTCGTGCTGCTCGCCACGTTCGTGCTCATCGAGACCCGGTCGGCGCAGCCGCTGATGCCGTTGCGGTTGTTCGCGGACCGGACCCGGGTGGGGACGTACGTCGTGATGCTCGCGACCGGCGCGGGTGTGTTCGCGATGTTCTACTTCCTCACGCAGTACATCCAGGAAGTGCTCGGCTTCTCGGCGCTGTCGGCCGGCTTCGCGTTCCTGCCGGTGAGCGCGACCATCATCACCGTCGCGCAGATCGTGTCGCGGCTGGTGACGCGGGTGCCGGCGCGGCTGCTCATCGCGAACGGCAGCGCGTTCGCCGGCGCCGGGCTGCTCTGGATGTCGACGCTGTCGCCGCACTCGTCGTACCTCACGCACGTGCTGCCGTGCCTGCTGCTCGTCGCGATCGGCATGGGCTTCGTGTTCGTGCCCATCACGCTCGCGGCGGTCGCCGGGGTACGGCGCGAGGACGCCGGGATCGCGTCCGCGATGTTGAACGTCGTGCAGCAGGTGGGCGGCACGATCGGCCTGTCCGCGCTGGTCACGATCTTCGGTACGGCGAGCCGCAACTTCGCCGCCAGCCACCACACCAGCCCGTTCGGGCCCGCGGGCTTCACTCACGGGTCGGACATGGCGTTCCGGGCCGGCGCGGTGTTCTCCGCGGCCGGCGTCGTCGCGGCCCTGGTCTTCATCCGGGTGCGACCGCCGGATGCGATCAGCGAACATTCAGGTGCCGATGGCACGGTGGTCGGCGCGCCGGGGTGACCGCGCCGGCATAAGGGGGACCAGTGGGCTTCGCTCTCCGCTACACCGCGAACGAGCTGCGGCGGCGTCGCGGCCGCGCGGTCCTCACCGCGCTCGGCCTGGCCGCCGGCGTCGGTCTGGTCATCGGGCTGATCGGTGTGTCGCAGGGCCTCGGGACCGCGCAGGACAGGGTGCTCTCGCCGCTGTCGAGCGTCGGCGCCGACGTGCTCGTCACCCGCGTCGCCGGCGCGACGGCGTCCACCCCCGGCGCGGCGCCGACACCGTCGCCGTCGGCGTCCGCCGGCGCGAACGGCCGGTCCGGCGGCGGCGGGTTCGGGGGCGGCGGGTTCGGCGGCGGCGGTGGTGGCGGGTTCTTCGGCGGCGGAGGCGGCCAGGCTGGCGCGCTCAACCAGCAGGACGTGCAGGCTCTCCTCCAGGACAACTCCGCGCTGATCACCGACCTCGCAAAACTCGGCAAGCCCGGGCAGAAGTTCACTCGCGACTTCTTCCTGCCGGCGACGCTGCTGACCTTCCCGCAGCAGGCGGTCGGGCAGGTCGCCGCGCTGCCGCACGTCTCGTCCGCGGTCGGCGCGCTGTCGTTGCTCGCGACGCACCAGTCGGGCACCGTTCCCAAGATCGTCGCGACGTTGCAGACCGGCGGCCAGACCTTCACGCAAACGTCGCGGCCGGCACCGCTGACCGACGCCGAGCGGGCGCAGGTGCGGGCGTGCATCGCGGCCACCGGCGGTGGCGACGGCGGTCGCGGCGGCCCATCCGCGAGCCCCAGTCCCGGCGGTGGCGGCGGCGGTGGCGGGTTCGGCGGCGGCGGCGGGTTCCGTGGCGGCGGCGACTTCACGTCCTGCCTGCCCGCGCGCTTCCGCGAGTTCCGGGCCCGGTTCACCGTGCCGTTGCAGAGCATCCAGCAGGTGCTCAACCCACCGCAGACCGACATCGCGTCGACGACGTACACCGCTGCCGGCGTGGACCCGGCGCACCCGGACGAGGGACCGGTCACCGCCGCGCAGTTGACCGCCGGCTCGTTCCTGCCGGCGGCCGCGACGACCGACGTGCTCGCGAACGTCGCGTACGCCAACTCGCACCAGCTCAAGGTCGGCTCGACGCTGCCCATCAACGGCTCGACGTATCGCGTCGTGGGCCTGGTCAACCCGACGCTGTCCGGCAACACCGCCGACCTCTACTTCCCGTTGTCGACGTTGCAGAAGCTCGCGACGCAGACCGCCCGGGTGAACATGGTGCTGGTCCGGGTCGACAACGCAAAGGACGTCGACGCGGTCGCCGCCGCGGTGCGCAAGGCGCTGCCCGGTGCGCAGGTCGTCACGACGAAAGCCCTCGCCGACCAGGTGTCGGGGAGCCTGTCCGACGCGAAGAAGCTGACCGACCGGTTCGGCGGTGTGCTCGTCGCGCTCGTCCTGTTGGCCGCGTTCGTCATCGCCGTACTGCTCACGTTGTCCGCGGTGGCGAAGCGAGTGCGCGAGATCGGGACGCTCCGCGCGATCGGGTGGACCCGCGGTCGCGTGGTGCGCCAACTCTTGTCCGAGACGATGGGCATCGGCGTCGTCGGCGCCGCCGTCGGCGTCGGACTCGGCGCACTGGTCTCGGTGGTCGTGACGCACTACTCGCCGTCGCTGACCGCCACCAAACCGGTCGTGCCCGGGCAGGGGTCGTCGTCGCTGTCGCGACTGCTTCCGGAGTCCATCAGCAGCGGGGCGGGCACGACGCTGCACATCCCGCTTTCGGTGCCGTTGCACCCGACGACTCTGTTGCTCGGTGTGGGGCTCGCCCTGCTCGGCGGCCTGCTCGCCGGCGCCGCCGGTGGGCTGCGGGCGGCACGGCTCGCACCGGCCGTCGCGCTGCGGGACCTGGGATGACCGCGATGGCCGACGACGTGCTCTACGAGCTGACCGACGTACGCCGGTCGTTCCGGCGCGGGCCCGCCGAGGTACGTGCGGTCGACGGCATCGACCTCGTGATCCGCGCGGGTGAGTTCGTCGCGATCGAGGGGCCGAGTGGGTCCGGCAAGACGACGCTGTTGCAACTGCTCGGCGGGCTGGAGCGGCCGACGTCGGGCCGGCTGTCCTTCGCCGGCTCCGAGTTGTCCGCGCTGGGTGACAAGGAGCTGACCAAGTTTCGCGCGCGGGACGTCGGGTTCGTGTTCCAGCACTTCAACCTGATCCCGACGCTGACCGCGCAGGAGAACGTACTCGCCGCCTTGGAGACCGGTGGCCTGTCCCGCGCCGACCGGGTCGCGCGGGCCGAGGAGCTGCTGCGCCGGGTTGGTCTCGGCGACCGGATGGATCACCTGCCGACGAACCTGTCCGGCGGCGAGCAGCAGCGGGTCGCGATCGCGCGCGCGCTCGCCAACGCGCCGCGCGCCATCCTCGCCGACGAGCCGACGGGCAACCTCGACTCGACCACGAGCACGGAGATCATCGACCTGCTCGCCGAGCTGGCGGCCGGCGGGGTCGCGGTCGTCGTCGTCACGCACGCGGACACGGTGGCGCAGCGTGCCGGCCGTCGCGTCCGGATGCGCGACGGCCGCGTCGCGGCCTGAGGCCTACGTCCCCGGCGTGAAGTAGTTGTGCACGTCGAAGAACTGCATCCGCGGCGGCGCGGTGATGCCGGCGTCGGCGGAGTACGGGCCGATCTGCGTCTCGGCGAACTTCTCGAACTGCTCCTTGGTCTCCCACACGTCGACCACGCGCAGACCCGTGTCGGTCGTGGTGGCGAAGTGCGAGATCGCGCCGGCCGGGCCGGGACCCTTGGGAGTCAGGCCCATCTTCCCGCAGATCTCGTCGTACTGGTCGAGCGTCCCGCCGTCGAAGTCCATCTGGATCGCAACAGCCATGACCGATCCCTCCATTTGTCGGTGACCCACCAAGAACTCTGGCGCACATTCACCCGCCAGCACAGCCCCCGAACGGGCTGGTTAGCGTGACCCGTATGCCGCCATCGGACGCGGACGACGGGTTCGCCCCGCTTCGGGACGAGGTGCGGCTGCTCGGTGGGCTGCTCGGCGAAGTCGTCGCCGAGTCGGGCGGCGCCGGGCTGTTCGACGACGTCGAGCGGTTGCGCGTCGCCGCCCGGGATGCGCGCCGCGACGGCGACCCCGACGCGCCGCGGCGGATCGTCGACGAGCTGTCGGTCGAGCGCGCCGAGCAGGTCGCGCGCGCGTTCACGGTGCTGTTCCATCTCGTCAACCTCGCCGAGGAACGGCACCGGGTCCGGGTGCTCCGCCAACGCGACGCCGAGGGCGTGCCGCCGCCGCGCGACTCGCTCGCGGCCACCGTCGAGACCATGTCGGCCGACGCGACCCAACGCGCGATGGCAGACCTCGAAGTGCACCCGGTCTTCACCGCGCACCCGACCGAGGCGCGACGGCGCGCGGTCGTCAACGCGGTCGGGCGGATCGCCGAGCAGATGCAACGGCTCGACGACCCACGGCTTGGCGCGAGCGAGCGCACCGACGTACGCCGGCGGCTGCTCGAGGAGATCTCCATTCTGTGGCGCACGGCGCTGCTGCGGCACCGCCGGCTCGAGCCGCTCGACGAGGTGCGCACGACGATGGCGGTGTTCGACGAGACGCTGTTCCGGATCGCGCCGGCGCTCTACCGGGTCGCGTCTAACGCGGTCGGCTCCGCCGTACCGGCGTTCCTGCGCATCGGCAGCTGGGTCGGCGGCGACCGCGACGGCAACCCGCACGTCACCGCCGCCGTCACCCGCGAGACCGTCGAGATCCAGGCCGACCACGTGTTGCGTGCGCTGCGCGCGGCGGCGACGCGCATCGGCCGCACGCTCAGCCTCGACAGCGAAGCGGCGCCGCCGAGCGAGGCGCTGTCGGCCGCGCTCGACGTCGACCGGCTTGCGCACCCGCAGCTGTTCGAGCGGCTCGCCCGGTCCGCGGACCGGCAGCCGCACCGGCAGAAGCTCATGCTCGTCGCCGAGCGGCTCGGCGCGACCCGCGAGCGCAACGCCGACCTCGGGTACGACGGTCCCGCGCGGCTGCTCGACGACCTGCGGATGGTGCAGGACTCGTTGCGCGCGGCCGGCGCCGACCGCGTCGCGGACGGGGAGCTGCAGCACCTCGTCTGGCAGGTCGAGACGTTCGGCTTCCACCTCGCCGAGCTCGAGATCCGCCAGCACAGTGGCGTGCACGCGCGGGTGCTGACCGAGCTCAACGGCGGCACCCGACCGGACGCCGCGACGCTGCACCGGTACGCCCGCGACGGCTGGCCGGCGTTTCCGCCGGAGCTGTCGGCCGAAGCGACCGAAGTGCTCGACACGATCCGCGTGGTTGCGGTCGTGCAGCAGCGGTGGGGCGTCAAGGCGTGCCGGCGCTACGTCGTCAGCTTCTGCTCGTCGGCCGCCGACCTCGTCGCGGTGCCGGCGCTGGTCCGGGCTGCGATCGGCGGCGACGAGCGGCCGGAGGTGGACGTCGTACCGCTGTTCGAGACCGGCGACGACTTGCGCGCGAGCGTCGACGTACTCGACGAGTGGTTCGCGCTCGCCGGGGCGCGGCGACGCGTCGAGGTGATGCTCGGCTACTCCGACTCGGCGAAAGACGTCGGCCCGCTGTCCGCGACGCTGCTGCTGTACGACGCGCAGGCGGCGCTCGCGCGATGGGCGTCGACCAACGACGTCCGGCTGACGTTGTTCCACGGCCGCGGCGGGTCGCTCGGCCGCGGCGGCGGCCCGGTCAACCGCGCGATCCTTGCGCAGCCACCCGGCTCGGTGCAGCACCGGTTCAAGGTGACCGAGCAGGGCGAGGTCGTGTTCGCCCGCTACGGCAACCCGCGGATCGCCGTACGCCACCTCGAGCAGGTCGCGTCGGCGGTACTGCTGCAGGCAACCGACGAAGTCGCGGACCGCAACGCGCGTGCGGCCGAACAGTTCGCCGCGATGGCGGCGACGATGGAGAAGGCGTCCCGCGAGGCCTACCGGTCGTTGGTCGAGACCGACGGGTTCGCCGACTTCTTCGCCCGGGTCAGCCCGCTCGAAGAGCTGTCGGACCTCGCGCTCGGGTCGCGTCCGGCGCGCCGCCCCGGTGGGTCCGGCGACGCGCTGCGGCTCGCCGACCTGCGTGCGATCCCGTGGGTCTTCGCGTGGTCGCAGACGCGCTGCAACCTCACCGGGTGGTACGGCCTCGGCAGCGGGCTGGACGCGATCGGCGACGTCGGCGCGCTGCGGTCGGCGTACGCCGAGTGGCCGCTATTCGCCGCGCTGATCGACAACGCGGAGATGAGTCTCGCGAAGACCGACCGGGCCGTGGCCGTGCGCTACCTCGCGCTCGGCGACCGGCTAGACCTCGCGACGCGCATCCTCGACGAACTCGACCTGTCCTGCCGGCTCGTCCTCGACGTACTCGGCCAAGACCGGCTCCTCGGCGGCCGGCCGATCCTCGGCGCTGCGGTCGACCTGCGCAACCCGTACGTCGACGCGCTGTCGCACCTGCAACTGCGCGCGCTGTCCGCGCTGCGCACCGGCGCCCCGGACGACGCGGAGGCACGGCGGTTGCGGTCGTTGCTGCTGCTCACCGTCAACGGTGTCGCGGCCGGCCTGCAGAACACTGGCTGACGGTCAGCGCTTCGCCGCGACGCGATGCGGCTGGCCGGACGCGACGACGGCGCCGTGTGCATCGACGACGCGCCAGTGGATGCCGACGGCGGACGGGACGGGAGTGCTCGCCACGTTGTCGTGCACCTTCATCGACTGCCACGGGCCGGCGCCGGACCGCCACTGCGGCGTCAGCCCGTCCGCGACGACGACGTCGAGCGTCGGCCCGGTGGGCGCCGGCACGAGGAGAGCCAGCGCCGACGACTGCCCGTCCTGCGGGATGACGTCGACGACGCTCCCGCCGGCCCACTCGGGCCGGTCGACGTACCCGATCAGGTGGGTCGCCTGGTGCGCCGGTGCGTAGAACTCGAGGAAGATGCCGGTCCCGTCGGAGAGGACGTCGGACCACGTCGGGCCGGACGTGTTCGCGTCGTTGGGGATGAAGGTCTCGGTGTAGAGCCGGACCTCGGGCCCGAACTCCCACCACTCGTGCGTGCTGATCGTCCCGCTGTCGAGCAGGTTCTGCCAGGTGGGCGAGACGTGCACGCCGACGGTGCCGCCGACGCTTACCCCGCAGCCGTTGCTGTCGCACGTCTCCACGACCGGGGTGGAGGGCGTGTCGTTCTCGCCCGAGTCCATGTCGTGCGCGATGGCCACGTCGCCCGGCCCGCCGCCGGGGAAGAACCGCCCCAGGGTCTCGACTCCGCCGCCGTCATGCCCGGCGCGGACGAGCGTCGTACCTAAGTCGACGTGTACGGCGGTACCGGCGCCGTTCACGACCGGCACGGTCTGCCATGGCCGCCCCAGGTTCTGCCACTGCAACCGCTTCGTCCCGGGGGCGGCGAGCACCACGAGCAGATCGTCGTGGCTCTTGCGCAGCGTGTGCCGCGGCGCGTCGATCGCGATCAGGCCGGCCCGGGCGTCGGTCGGCGCGAGCAGGTCGGCGACGAGGTGGAGCCGGTGCCGGAACACCGTCGTACTCGTCGGGTCGGTGTCGAGCTCCGCGACCCGCCGGTGGCCGAGCGCGTCAACGCCGGTCAGCACGACGACGTCGCCGGCGAGCGTCCGCTCGGCGTAGAGCACGCGCACGTCGCGGTGCGGCAGCTCGCGCGGCGGCAGCAGCGCGGCCTCCCACGCGCGCATCGCGGCGCCGGTCAGTGCGGTGTCGCCGGCCAGCGAGCCGCGCGCCGGCCACGCGGCCACGCCGCCCGCGGCCGGCGGGACCCCGCTCGACCCGCGCCCGGCCAGCACGACCGCGCCAAGGGCGACGAGGAGTACGACGGCGGCCGCGGCGGCGACCGGCACGACGGGCCAGCGGCGGCGGGCGGCGGCGCGGTAGTCGGGCCCCGACGGGAACGTCGGCGCCGGCTCGTCGCGCACGACGGTGGCGAGGGTGCGCCGTAGCTGTTGCTCGAGGTCGGTCACTGTCCGCCTCCGGTCAGGTACTCGGCCGGCAGCGCCTGGCGCATCGCGTCGAGGGCCCGGCTGCAATGGCTCTTCACGGTGCCGACGTTGATGCCGAGCGCGTCGGCGGTCTGCGTCTCGGTGAGGTCTTCGTAGTAGCGCAGGACGACGACGGCGCGCTGCATGCGGGGCAGCGCGCGGACGACCGACCACACGTCGTGCCGCATCGGCAGGTCCGGCGCCGCGACCGGCTGCTCGGGCACCTCGGCGACGAGCGCCAGGTTGGCGGGCCGCTTGCGCTGGTCGCGGATGACGGTAGTCACGAGGACGCGCTTGGCATAGGCGTCGGACCGCTCCATCGCCCGGACCCGCGGCCAGCGCCGCCAGAGCTCGACCATCGTGGCCTGTACCGCGTCCGCCGCGCTCGCGCGGTCGCCCGCGCACATCAGCAGCGCCGTCCGGTACAGCGGAACGGAACGTGCGGCCACGAAGAGGTCGAACTCCTCTTCGGACCGTTGACGCATGATTGGCCCCACATTCCTCTCAAAGGCCGGAAGCGCCCGAAACGGTTGTCACGCCGTCCCGGTCATCCGCGCCGGAGCCTGTCGCGAAAGAATAGAGACCAATCCCCGAGCAGTGGAGTTGTCGCCGTGCGCCGACGAGAGTGGCCCTACCGGGCGGTCATCCGGACCGCCCTCGCGCTGTTCCGCGTCGTCGGCTTCCGGTTCGACGTACGCGGCGTCGAGAACGTGCCGGCCACCGGCGGCGCCGTGCTCGCGTCCAACCACGTCAGCTACTTCGACTTCATGTTCGTCGGGCTGACGGCGCACATGCGCGGCCGGCGGCTGGTGCGGTTCATGGCGAAGCAGGCGGTGTTCGCGCACCCGGTGAGCGGGCCGCTCATGCGCTCGATGAAACACATCCCGGTCGACCGCTCGGCCGGCGCGGGCGCCTACCGGCACGCCGTCGACGCGCTGCGGGCAGGCGAGCTGGTCGGCGTCTTCCCGGAGTCGACCATCTCGCGGTCGTACGTGCCGCGGCCGCTGAAGTCGGGCGCGGCCCGGATGGCGCTGGAGGCCGGCGTGCCGCTGGTCCCCGTCGTCACGTGGGGCGGCCACCGGGTCTGGACGGTCGGCCGCAAGCCGGTGTGGCAGCGGCGGGTCGCGGTCAGCGTATGGGTCGACGAGCCGATGTCGGTCGTGCCCGGCGAGACCGCGGCCGAGCTGACCGACCGGCTCGCGGGCCGGCTGCGCGAGCTCGTCGACAAGGTGCTGAGCGAGTACCCGGACCGGCCGGACGGCGACGCGTGGTGGCTGCCGCACCACGTCGGCGGCTCCGCGCCGACTCCGGCCGCGGCCGCCGAGATCGAGGCGGCGGCGATGGCGGCGAAGCGCGAGCGTCGCGCGTCGTGACGGAGACCGAGACCGTACGTACGCCGGCCGCGGCGCCGGACCTCGTCGTACACCAGGCGCGTGGCGACACGACGGCGGTCGCGCTCGTGCTGCCGGGCGGGACGGCCGACAGCTTCGACCGCACGCACGTACGCCAGCTCGCCACGGTCCGGATGGCGCCGATCGCCCGCGCGCTCGCCCGCCGCGGCGGCGGTCACGGCCTCGCGGTCTGGATGCTGAGGTACCGCTACCGCGGCTGGAACGGCGAGCAGATGTCGCCGGTCGCCGACACCGCGTGGGCCCTCGACGAGGTACGCCGGCGGCACGGCGACGTACCGGTCGTCCTCGTCGGTCACTCGATGGGCGGCCGTACGGCGATGCGCGCGGCCGACGACCGCTCGGTGCGCGCCGTACTCGGGCTGGCGCCGTGGCTGCCCGACGGCGAGCCGGTCGCGCATGTGCGCGGTCGGGTCGTGCTCATCGCGCACGGCAATCTCGACACGGTGACCAGCCCACGGGCCGCGCGCCGGTTCGCCCGGCGGGCCGCGCCGGTCGCCGAGCAGGTCGGCTTCGTGACCGTGCGCGGCGACATGCACGCGATGCTGTTCCGCTGGCGGACGTGGCACCGGTTGACGACGCAGTTCGTCCTGGGCGTGCTCGGTCTCGCGCCGATGCCGGCCCGGTTACAGCGAGCCTTCGACCGCGGCGCCGCCGGCATCGCCGTCTAGCGCATGGAGCCCGCGCCGGACGAGGTACCGCAACCCGCGTCGTGGTCACGCCGTACGTTCTCCGCGTTGTGGGTGCGCAACTTCCGGCTGTTCTTCGTCGGGCAGTTCGTCTCCAACAGCGGCAACTGGCTGACGATCGTCGCGCTCACGTTGCTGGTCCTGCACCGCACCGGCAGCGGCGTCGCGGTCGGCTTGCTCGGCGCGTGCCAGTTCGGCCCGATGCTGGTGCTGTCGGCGTTCGCCGGCCTCGTCGCCGATCGGTCCGACAAGCGGCGGCTGCTCTATGTCACCCAGGCACTCGAGATGGCGCAGTCGGCGACGCTCGCGGTGCTCGCGTTCCTGCCGCACGTGCCGCTGCCGTGGTTCTACGTCGTCGCGTTCGCCGGCGGGTCGATGCTCGCGTTCGACAATCCCGGCCGGCGCTCGTTCGTCAGCGAGATGGTGCCGCCCGAGCTGGTGCCGAACGCGGTCACGCTCTACAGCGCCAACGTCAACCTGTCGCGAATGGTCGGGCCGACGCTCGCGGCCGTGCTGATCGCGACCGTCGGCTACGGCTGGTCGTTCGCGCTCGACGCGGCGAGCTACGTCACCGTGCTCTTCTCGCTGTGGCGGATGGACGGCGGCGAGCTGCGGCCGGCGCCCAAGACGCCGCGCGGCCGCGGCCAGGTGCGGGCCGGGCTGAGTTACGTCGCCGGTGTGCCCGAGCTCTGGATCACGTTCCTGACGCTGCTCGTCGTCGGCATCCTCAGCTACAACTTCACCGTCGTGCTACCGCTGTTCGTCGAGCGTGGGCTGCACGGCTCCGACACCGATTTTTCCTTGATCTACGCCACTTTCAGTGCCGGCGCGGTCGTCGGGACGCTCGTGGTCGCGCGCCGTACGTCGATGACGGTACGCACGGTCGTGGGCGCGTGCCTCGCGCTCGGCGTGACGATGCTGGCGATGGCGTTCGTGCCGAACGTCGCTGTCGCGTTCCCGGCGGCCGCCCTCGTCGGCGCGACCAGCGTCGTCTACCTCACGGTCACGACGGCGCTCGTGCAGCTGCGCGCCGAGCGGCACATGGTCGGCCGCGTGCTCGCGCTGCAGGCGGTGCTGCTGATCGGTACGACGCCCGTCGGCGGGCCGGTCCTCGGCCTGCTCGCCGACGCCGCGGGCGGCCGCGCGCCGGTGGTGCTCGGGGCGGGCGGTGCGCTGGCCGCCGGCGTGGTGGCGTGGGCCCTCGACCGTCAACGGCGGATCAGGAACTGACCGACGTCGAGGTAGCCGGCGCGGAAACCGGCCTCCGAGTAGGCGAGGTACATCGTCCACATGCGGCGGAACGTCTCGTCGAAGCCGAGTGCGGCGACCCGCTCGGCCGCACCGACGAACGTCTCGCGCCAGCGCCGCAGCGTCTCGGCGTACGACGCCCCGAAGTGCAGCCGGTCGGCGACCCGCAACGTCGTGTGCGCGGCGAGGGTGTCCTCGATCGCGCGCTCGGACATGATGATCCCGCCCGGGAAGACGTACTTGTTGATCCACGACCACGACGACCGGCTGGCGAGCATGCGGTCGTGCGGCATGAGGATCGCCTGCAGCCCGATCGCACCGCCGGGCGCGAGCCGTTGGTCGAGGGTGCGGAAGTACGTCGGCCACCACTTCTCGCCGACGGCCTCGACCATCTCGACGCTGACGATCGCGTCGTACGTGCCGTCGGCGTCGCGGTAGTCCTGCCGCCGGATCTCGACATTCGCGGCGACGCCCGCGTCACTGGCGCGGCGCGCGGCGAAATCGGCCTGCTCGCTCGACAGTGTCAGCGTCGTGACCCGCGCACCTCGGCGTGCGGCACGGATCGCGAGCTCGCCCCAGCCGGTGCCGATCTCGAGCAGCCGGGTGCCGTTGCCGACCGACGCGAGGTCGAGCAGCCGGTCGATCTTGCGTCGCTGCGCGACCGCGAGCGGTTCGTCGACACTGCCGGTGAACAGCGCGGACGAGTAGGTCATCGTCTCGTCGAGGAACGTGGCGAACAGGTCGTTGGACAAGTCGTAGTGGCGGGCGATGTTGCGCCGCGCGCCGCGCCGGTTGTTGTCCTCGGTCGCCGGCAGCCGCGGGTCGTAGAAACGCCGGAGCCGCTGGAGCCGGGACGGCACGAGCGTCGCGACGTTGCGGGCGATCGGCTCGAGTACCCCGACGAGGTCGTCCGCTTCCCAGTCGCCGGCCATGTACGCCTCGCCGAAGCCGATGTTGCCGTGCCGCCCGAGCCGGGCGAGGAACGCGCGCGGGTCACGAACCGTGAGCACCGGCCCGCTCGTCGGGCCGAGCCGCGACCCGTTGGGCAGCACGACCGTGACCCCCGTGCGATGCGCGACCCGGGCGAGCAGCGCGCGCGCGATCGCGGCGCGCACCGGCGCCGGTCGCGGCGGCGCCATCGCCGGCCACCGGGTCAGGTCGACGTTGGGTGCCATCGACGGGTATTCGCGCGTCGTCGTCATCGGGATCAGCGTGCCGCAGCGGAGCCGTGCGCGTCACTCCCGGCCGTCGTGCTCGGCGCTCGCCCGGACCGCGGCCGCGATCGCGCACGACGCGTCGGCGAGCGCCCGCAGCTGCGCGGCCGAGAGCACGTCAACGACGGTCGCGCGCACCGTCGCGACGTGACCGGGAGCCGCGGCGGCGAGTGCCGCGAAGCCCTCGTCGGTGAGCAACGCGTTCTGCCCGCGGCGGTCGCTCTCGCACGGCTCGCGGCGGATCCAGCCGCGCTGCTCCAGCCGCGTCACGGCGTGCGAGACACGGCTGCGCGACGACTGGGTCCCGGTCGCGAGCTCGGCCATCCGCAGCCGCCGGCCGGGCGCCTCGGACAGCCGGACGAGGATCTCGTAGTAGGCGTGCGGCATCCCGGCGTCGGCCTGGAGCTGCGCGTCGAGCGCGTCCTGGAGCAGCCGGACCGAGTCGATGTAGGCCCGCCACGCCTGCTGCTGCGGCTTGCTCAGCCACTTGGTCGGCATGGCGCCATCGTACGACGGAATACTTGAACACTCAACTACATTGAGATGGTCATGACGACGACACTGCACCCGTTGCTCTCCGGCCGGTGGAGCACCCGCGCGTTCGACCGCAACCACGTCCTGGCCGACGGCGAGATCGTCCGGCTGCTCGAAGCCGCCCGCTGGGCGCCGAGCGCCGGCAACAGCCAGCCGTGGCGGATCGGCGTCGCGGTCCGCGGCACCGCCGAGCACGCCGCGCTCGTCGACGCGCTCGCGCCCGGCAACGCGGTCTGGGCCGGTGCCGCAGCCGCGCTCGTCCTTGTCGCCGCGCAGTACGTCGGCGACGACGGTGCGGTGCGGCAGTGGGCGGAGTACGACGCCGGGCAGGCGGCCGCGCACCTGTCGGTCCAGGCCGAGGCGGACGGCCTCGCCGTACACCAGATGGGCGGCTTCGACGCCGACCGGGCCAGCGCCGTGTTCGAGCTGCCGGAAGGAACCCGGCCGCTGGTCGTCATCGCGGTCGGCCGGCGCGATCCCGACGCCGTACTTCCCGAGCCCCTTGCCGCGCGCGAGAACGCGCCGCGGACCAGAATGTCGCTGGACGAGATCGTGCTCGCGCCGGCGCCCACCGCCCTTCCGCTGTCGGCCTGACAGCGAGTAGACCCGCGTTAGACCCGCGAAGACCCGCTTAGACCAGGGAGGCCGTGATGGCCGTACATCGACTTAACCACGCTGTGCTCTACGTCCGCGACGTGCGCCGCAGCGTCGAGTTCTACCGCGACGTCCTCGGGTTCCGGCCGCTGTCCGACATGGCCGGGCTGAGCGGCGCCGCGTTCCTGCAAGCCGAGGGCTCGAGCAACGACCACGACCTGGGCCTGTTCGAGATCGGCGCCGCCGCCGGGCCGTCGCAGGCCGGCCGGCAGACCGTCGGCCTCTACCACCTCGCGTGGGAGGTCGAGACGCTCGCGGACCTCAAGCGGATCGCCGCGAAGCTGGCCGAGGCCGGCGCGCTCGTCGGCGCGTCCGACCACTCGACGACCAAGGCGCTCTACGCCGCCGACCCCGACGGCATCGAGTTCGAGGTGTCGTGGCTGGTGCCGGCGGACCGGGTCACCGACGAGGTGCGCGCCGGGCGGACGAGCATCCGGCCGCTCGACATCGACCGCGAGATCGAGACGTACGGCGCGGACACCCGCGGCGGCGTCGGCATCTCGCACGCTGCCCCGGTCATTCCGGCCTAGACAGCACCTGCGCGACGGTCGGCGCG
>JAVEEI010000193.1 GCA_030840525.1 Frankiaceae bacterium | reverse complement strand
CGGCGATGATCTTGGGGCCGGGGTGGGGGCGCTGCCGTATTCGGTCGCGACGAGCTCGTCGCGGACGGCGCGCGCGGTCGCCCGCAGGGCGGCCTCGGCGTCGATGCCGCGCTCGCGCATGGCCGCGACCAGCGCCCACAGCAGCGCGCCGGCCGTCTCCGCCGTCGGCTCGCCGGCGTACGCCGCCAGCAGCGCGCCCGGGTCATCGGACGCGGCCGCGTCGGGGAGGTCGAGCTTCGCCGCCTTGCGCTGCAGCGTCGCGGCCAGCGTCAGCGCCGGCGCCGACATCGGGACGTTCGCCAGCCCCGACCTGCCACCGCGCTCGGCCGCCTTGATCGCGTCCCAGTTGGCCACCACCTCGTCCGCGCCGGACACCGTCCGGTCGCCGAACACGTGCGGGTGCCGCCGTACCAGCTTGTCGACCAGGCCGGCCGCGACGTCGTCGATCGTCCAGCGCGCGTCCTCGTCCGCCGCCTCCGCGGCGAGCCTGGCGTGGAACGCGACCTGCAGCAGCACGTCGCCGAGCTCGTCGCGCAGCGCGTCGCCGTCGCCGTCCTCGATCGCCTGGAACGCCTCGTACGCCTCTTCCAGCAGGTACGGCGCGAGCGAGTCGTGCGTCTGCTCGGCGTCCCACGGGCAGCCGCCGGGCGAGCGGAGCCGGTCCATCGTCGCGACGACGTCGAGCAGCCGCGCGCCCGGCGTGTCCCAGCTTCCGTAGACGACCTCGAGGTCGACCTGCTCGCCGCGCTCGGCGGCCTGCACCCCGGCCTCGGCCAGCGCGTGCGCGATGTCGTCGTCGCCGCCGCTGGCCGCCAGCCAGACCGCCGTACCGGACTCGCGCGCCGTGTGCAGCAGCAGCCGCGCGACGGCGGCCGGCGGGTGCGACGGGTCGACCGCCTCGGTCACGATCCCCGCCGCGGCCAGGGCGTCGCGCTGCGGGTGGTCCTGGTCGCGGGTCATCACGACACCGTCGCGCAGCACCGCCCATGCGTCGTACGTGAGCAGCCCCGCCGGCACCCGCGGGCTGGTGACGAGCAGGACCAGGCGCGCGGCCACGGGCTCAGCCGCCCGGGCTCGGCGCCGGGCTGCTCAGGTCGCGCTTGGCCGAGGGCGCGACGACGGTGCCGGTCGCGGAGCTCCAGGTGCCGTAGCGCGGGCTCACGTGCACGCCGACCTTGCGGCTCTCGGCGACCAGCGCGGCTTGCAGCAACTGCTGCCGCTTCGGCTGGAGGATCTGCGCCTTGAGCTGGTTCGCGACGTCGGCGAGCGGGGTCTTGCGGTGTGCGATCACGTGCACGACGTGCCAGCCGAACTGCGAGTGCACCTCCAGGAACGTCCCCGGCTTGGCCGCGAAGATGGCGTCGGCGAACGGCTTCACCAGCCCCGACGCGGCCTGGAAGCCGAGCTCGCCGCCCTTGCCCTTGCTGCCCGGGTCGGTCGAGTAGCGCTTGGCCAGCGCGGCGAACGACGACGGCCGCGCCTTCACCTGCGCGAGGATCGAGTCGGCCAGCTTCTTCGTCGTGACGAGGATGTGCGCGCTGTCGACCTGGTCGTACTGGTCGATGTTCTTCTGGTACGCCGCCTGCAGGTCGGCGTCGCTGACGGTCACGTCGGCGACCAGCCGGTCGGCGATCTTCTGCTGCAGCACGTAGTAGCGGATGAAGGTCTTCAGGTCCTTCACCGGTACGCCGGCGGCCGAGGCCTGCTGCTCGAGCTGCTTCTCGCCACCGGCGGACTGCGCGAACTGCGCGAGCTGCTGGTCGACGTCGGCGGGCGACGCGGTGATGCCGTCGTGCGCGGCGAGCTTCGCGATGAGCACCTGATTGATCAGCCGGCCGAGCTGGTCGCGGGTGAACTTCGCCCGGTCCTGGCCGAGCTGCTGCTGCGCCTGCGGGTCGACCAGTGCCCGGTCGACCGCCGCCTGCAGCGTCGCGACCGAGATGCGGTCGTCGCCGACGAGCGCGGCGGCACCCGGGCTGCTCGTGCACGCACTCGCGCTCGCGCCGATGGTCAGGGCGCCGAACGCGGCCACGGCGGCGCGGCTCCAGCGGGATCTCACGAGGTCATTCTCCTTGCGCTGCGGTCTGTGCTCTGGCCGCCGCGGCGGCGGCCAGATCGGTCACGACGGTATCCAGCAATGTGCGGGCCCAGTCGAGCAAGGGTCGGTCCCGGACCGGCTGGCCGCCGACCCGTGCGGTCGTCGGCGCGGGTACGAGGACCGTGTTGGTCGCCGGCTTGACGATCGAGCCGGGGTACAGCCGCGACAGCCGCACGGTCTGCGACTCGCGCAGCTCCAGCGGCGTGAACCGTACGTACTTGCCCTGCGTCGCGACGTCGGTGAGCCCGAACAGTCGGGCGTGCGCGCGGAACGCGGCGACCGCGAGCAGGTTCTCGACCGCCTCCGGCGGCTCGCCGTAACGGTCGCGCAGCTCCGCGCGGACGGCCGCGAGGTCGTCCTCGGAGTGCGCCGCGGCGATCTTCTTGTACGCCTCTAAGCGAAGCCGCTCGCCGGGGATGTAGTCGTGCGGCAGGTGCGCGTCGACCGGCAGCTCGACCTTGACCTCGGCGACCTGCTCGGCGGCGCCCTCGCCTTTGAACTCCGCCACCGCCTCGCCGACGAGACGGACGTAGAGGTCGAAGCCGACCGCGGCGATGTGCCCCGACTGCTCGCCGCCGAGCAGGTTGCCGGCGCCGCGGATCTCGAGGTCTTTCATCGCGACCTGCATGCCGGCGCCGAGATCGGTGTGCTGCGCGATCGTCGCCAGCCGGTCGTGTGCCTCTTCCGTCAGCGGCCTGTCCGGCGGGTAGAGGAAGTACGCGTACGCACGGTCGCGGCTGCGACCGACCCGGCCGCGCAACTGGTGCAGCTGCGACAGACCGAGCAGGTCGCCGCGCTCGACGATCAGCGTGTTGGCGTTGGACACGTCGAGACCGTTCTCGACGATGGTCGTGCAGACGAGGACGTCGAAGTCCTTCTCCCAGAAGCCGAGCATGATCCGTTCGAGCTCGTGCTCGTTCATCTGCCCGTGCGCGACGCCGATCCGCGCCTCGGGCACGAGCTCGCTCAGCCGCGCGGACGCGCGCACGATCGACTCGACCCGGTTGTGGATGTAGAAGACCTGACCGTCGCGCAACAACTCCCGACGGATGGCCGCCGCGATCTGCTTCTCGTCGTACGCGCCGACGAACGTCAGCACCGGGTGGCGCTCCTCCGGCGGCGTCTGGATCACGCTCATCTCGCGAATGCCGGTGATCGACATCTCGAGCGTGCGCGGGATCGGCGTCGCCGACATCGTCAGCACGTCGACCGACGTGCGCATCCGCTTCAGGAACTCCTTGTGCTCGACGCCGAAGCGCTGCTCTTCGTCGACGACGACGAGGCCGAGGTCTTTGAACACGACCGACGGCTGCAGCAGCCGGTGGGTGCCGATCACGACGTCGACGCTGCCGTCGGCGAGCCCTTCGAGGATCTGCCGTTGCTCCTTGTCGGTCTGGAAGCGCGAGAGCCCGCGCACGGTCACCGGGAACGACGCGAACCGTTCGGCGAACGTCGCGAAGTGCTGCTGCGACAGGATCGTCGTCGGTACGAGTACGGCGACCTGCTTGCCGTCCATCACGGCCTTGAACGCGGCCCGTACGGCGATCTCGGTCTTGCCGTAGCCGACGTCGCCGCAGATGACGCGGTCCATCGGGTGCGGCTGCTCCATGTCGGCCTTGACCTCGTCGATCGCGGCGAGCTGGTCCGGCGTCTCGACGTACGCGAACGCGTCTTCGAGCTCCCGCTGCCAGGGCGTGTCCGGCCCGAACTGGTGGCCGGGCGCGGACATCCGCGCGGCGTACAGGCGGATGAGCTCGGCGGCGATCTCGCGGACCGCCTTGCGCGCGCGGCCCTTGCGCTTCTGCCAGTCGGAGCCGCCCATCTTGTCGAGCGTCGGCTGCTCGCCGCCGACGTAGCGCGTCACCTGGTCGAGCGCGTCGGTCGGCACGTAGAGCCGGTCGCCGGGCTGGCCGCGCTTGCTCGGCGCGTACTCGACGACGAGGTACTCGCGGGTCGCGCCCGCGACAGTTCGCTGCACCATGTCGACGTACCGGCCGACGCCGTGCTGCTCGTGTACGACGTAGTCGCCGGCCTTGAGCTGCAACGGGTCGACGACGTTGCGACGCTTGCTCGGCAGCCGCCGCATGTCCTTCGTCGTCGTGCGCTGGCCGGCGAGGTCGGTGTCGGTGACGACGGCGAGCCGCAACGACGCGGAGGTGAAGCCGGTGCCGAGGCAGCCGGTCGACACCGTCACGGTGCCGGCCGCGGGTGCCGCGTCGACCGACTCCTCCAGCCGGGCCGCGATGTCTTCGCCGCGCAGTACCTCGACCAGTCGTTCGGCCGGCCCGTGGCCTTCGGTGACCGCGACGACGGACCAGCCGGACCGCACCCACTCGCGGATGTCGTCGAGGGCGCGCTTCGTGTCGCCGCGGTAGGAGTCGACGGCTGTTGCCGAGGACACAACCGTGTTGTCGTCGGTCTCGACATCGGCGACGAACGGCGAGACGCTCCACCACGGCAGGCCGAGATCGTGCGCGTGCGCGCGTACCTCGGCAAGGCTCCGCAGGCTCGCGGCGCCGAGGTCGATCGGCGCCCGGCCGCCGCCGGCCGCGGCCGCCCACGACGCGTCGAGGAACTCCGCGCTGGTCCGGACCAGGTCGGCCGCGCGCGCCCGTACCCGCTCCGGGTCGCAGAGCAGCACGTGGGTACCGGCCGGCAGCTCGTCGAGCAGCAGCGTGAGCCGGCCGACGAGCACCGGAGCGAGCGACTCCATCCCGTCCACCGCGATGCCGTCGGCGACCTTGTCGAGCATCTCCGCGAGCTGCGGGTGGCTCGCCGCGAGGGCGCGCGCGTTGGCCCGCACCTCGTCGGTGAGCAGCAGCTCGCGGCACGGCGGCGCCCAGAGGCCGTGCTCGGCGACTTCGAGGCTGCGCTGGTCGGCGACCCGAAACCAGCGCACCTCCTCGACCGTGTCGCCCCAGAACTCGACCCGCAGCGGGTGCTCCTCGGTCGGCGGGAACACGTCGAGGATGCCGCCGCGGACCGCGAACTCGCCGCGCCGCTCGACCATGTCGACCCGGCTGTACGCGACCCCGGCGAGCCGCCGTACGACGTCGTCGAACTCGGCTTCGTCACCGGCCCGCAACGCGACCGGCTCGAGGTCGCCGAGGTCGGGGACCTGCGGCTGGAGCAGGCTGCGGACCGGAGCGACGACGACGCTCACCGGCCCGGAGGCGGGGTCGTCGGCGCGGGGGTGGCGCAGCCGGCGCAGCACCGCGAGGCGCTTGCCGACCGTGTCGGCCCGGGGCGAGAGCCGCTCGTGCGGCAGCGTCTCCCAGGCCGGGTAGTCGACGACCGTCTCGGCCGGCAGGAACGACGTCAGCGCCTCGACCAGGTCCTCGGCCTCGCGGGTCGTCGCGGTGACCGCGAGCACCGGCCGGCCGGCCCGCGCGGCGAGCGCGGCGGCGACCAGCGGGCGCAGCCCGGCCGGCGCGGACACGTCGAGATCCGGTCGGCCGACCGACGCGAGCGCGTGCCGCAACGCCGGGTCGGCGAGGGAGGCATCGAGAAGTCCGGCAAGGCTCATGGGCGGTCACCCAGGTTACCGGCGGCCGTGCTGCGCCGCTCCCACACCGTCACCGTTGACTGTGACGTTCGAGGCGTTACTCGGCCTCGATAACGCCTCGAACGTCACAGTCGAGGGGCGGCGTTTGCTAGTCGTTGTAGGTGTTCTGCGCGACCGCGAGGCCGTCGGCGACGAGAGCTTCGACCGCGTCCGCGGCGCGCTCGAGGTGCAGGTCGAGCTCCTTGCGCTCGGCCGCGGAGAAGTCCTTGAGCACCCAGTCGGCAGGGTCCTGCCGGCCCGGCGGCCGGCCGATGCCGACCCGCACCCGGAAGAAGTCGCCGCTGCCGAGGGACCGCCGTAACGACTTCAGCCCGTTGTGGCCGTTGTCGCCGCCGCCGAACTTCAGCCGCAGCGCGCCGTACGGCAGGTCGAGCTCGTCGTGCACCGCGACCAGCCGGTCGAGCGGCACCTTGAAGAAGTCGCGCAGGCCGGCGGCCGGGCCGCCGGACTCGTTCATGTACGACCGCGGCCGGGCGAGGACGACCCGCGCGTCGCCGAACCGCGTCTCGACGACGTCGGCCCGCGCCTTGTGCGACTTGTACGACGAGCGCGCGCGGTCGGCGAGGATGTCGGTGACGAGCGCGCCCGCGTTGTGCCGGGTGCCGACGTACGCCGGGCCGGGGTTGCCGAGCCCGATCACCAGCCAGGGCGGGTCGCCCACGGCGATTACTCCCCGGCAGCGGTGTCCGCGGACTCGGCCGGGCCACCCTCGCCGGACTCGGTGTCCGGCGTGACGTCGCCCGTGCCAGCAGCGGCCTCGGCCGGCGGCGCGGCCGCCTCGGCGTCGAGGTCGCCTTCCATCTGCTCGGCGGTGGGCGCGGCCAGGACGTGCACGACGACGGCGTCGCCGTCGGTGACGAGCTCGGTGCCGGACGGCAGCTCGACCTCCTTGGCGTGCACGGAGCCGCCGATCTCGAGCCCGCCGATCGGGACCTCGAACCCGGAGGGGATGTGCGTGGCCTCGGCGCTCACCGACAGTGTCGTGAGCTGGTGGTCGACCAGGCCGCCGGGGGTGACCTCGCCGGTGAGCTGGATCGGCACCTCGACGGTGATCTTCTCGCCGCGGCGGACCAGGATCAGGTCGACGTGCTCGATGCTGCCGCGGATCGGGTCGCGCTGGATCGACTTCGGCAGGGCGAGCTCGTTGCCGCCCTCGATGTCGAGCGAGAGCAGCACGTTGGCGCCGCCCTCGGTGTGCAGCGCCCGCTCGAACTCGCGGGCCGGCAGCGAGATGTGCCGGGGGTCGGTGCCGTGCCCGTAAAGGACGGCGGGAACCTTGCCCGCGCGACGGGTGCGCCGAGCGCCGCCCTTGCCGAACTCGGTGCGCGGCTCGGCGCTGATGCGGACCTCGGACACGGTGCTGACTCCTCGAACGACGGCAAGCAGCCCAGGAGTCTAGTGAACGCGGGTCCCGTCACCCAAAAGTACGGGCAGGACCCGGACATCCGGCGGCGAACTCCCCCACATGCGCACCCGTCTCGTCGCCGCCGGACTCGCCGCCAACCTCGCCGCCGCGATGGTCGCGGCGGTCGCCCCGGCGGGCGCCTCGACACCGTCGAACGTCGGCGCCGCCAGCGTCTACGGGCTGACGAAGAACTTCCGCCTGATCGGCCACACCGACCTCTCGCAGCGTGGGATGAACTCGCCGATCGCGGTCGCGGGGCGCTGCGTCTACGTGGGCGACCGCTACTACTCGTCCTCGACCTCGGTGCCCGGCCGCGACCACGGCGGCATCGCGATCGTCGACGCGATCAACCCGGCGCACCCCACGCAGGTCGGCGTCATCCCGCCGGTCGCGCTCGCGACCCAGCGGGAGATGCGCGCCGACGCCGGGCTCGGCATCCTCGTAGTCGAGTCCTACGCGCCGATCGGCACGACCGCCAGCCCGACCACTCCGTCGTACAACAACTTGAAGATCTACGACATCCACGCCGACTGCCGCAAGCCGAAGCTGCTCTCGACGTACGACTTCGGCGCGCGGTCGCCGCACGAGTTCTTCCTCTGGAAGGACCCGAAGCACCCGGGCCGGGCGCTCGCGTACGTGACGTTCACCGTGCTGTCGCCGGACCTGATGGTGATCGACCTCACCGACCCGGCGAAGCCGGCGCTCGCGGGCGTGTTCGACATCGGCGTCGACCAGGCGTTCAAGGCCGAGGACTTCGCCGACGAAAGCGGCAGCGGCTACACCCACTCGCTGTCGGTGAGCGACGACGGGACGCGCGCGTACATGGCCGCGTGGGACTACGGCTTCTTCACCCTCGACACGTCGCTGCTCGCCAACCCGCCGGCCGGCTCGGTGGGGGTCGCCCGGCCGGTCGGCATCGGCCGGCTCGACTACGGCCACAACGTGCACAGCGCGGTTCAGATCCCCGGCCGCCAGGAGATGCTGTTCACGCAGGAGGACTACGCGAACGCCGGGCACGGCTGCCCGTTCGGCATCCTGCGCACCGGCAAGATGGACAGCAACGGCGACGGCGGCGCGGCGCTCGACGGCACGTTCTCGCTGCCGGAGAACGACCCGGCGAAGTGCGGCCAGAAGAACGGCACGTTCTCCTCGCACAACCCGACGCTGTTCCACGACGTCGCCCTGCTGTCGTGGTACGCGGGCGGTCTGCGCGCGGTCGACCTGAGCGACCCGAGCCACCTGCACGAGGACGGCGCGTTCGTGCCCCGGCCGACCTTTACGCCGGCGCTGCGCGACGCGCGGCTGTTCTTCCCGCACAAGACCGGCAAGGCCGGCCCGCTGCCGACCGACTCGACGTACCCGGGGTCGATCGCACCGCAGTGGACCGGCGCGATGTGGTCGTACCCGGTGGTGCAGAACGGGTTGGTCTACGTCGTCGACATCGACCTCGGGCTCTACATCCTGCGTTACACCGGGCCGCACGCGAGCGAGGTGTCGAAGGCGGCGTTCGTGGAGGGCAACTCGTCGCCGTCGCGCTACACCGCGTCCGCGCCGGTCATCAAGCGACCGGCGCTGCAGTGGGCGGCGATCGCGGCCGAGACCGCGAGCGGTGCCCGCGTCGTCGAGTCGCCGTACCTGAAGGCCGACCGCAAGGCGTTCGCGAAGAGCGGCTTCTTCTGTATGTGACGCACCCGCCAGCGGTTGAGTGTGACGGAGCTCGCCTTTTCAGCGGCTGAGAAGACGAAGTTCGTCACACTCAACGGCGGTGAACGCGGCGGTGAACGTGGCGGCTACGCGTTCCCGTCGAACAGGCTCGTCACCGAGCCGTCGTCGAAGATCTCGCGGATCGCGCGGGCGATCAGCGGCGCGATCGACAACACGGTGAGCTTGTCGAACCGCTTGTCGTCGCCGAGCGGCAGCGTGTTGGTGACGACGACCTCGCTGACCCGGCTGTTCTTCAGCCGGTCGACCGCGGGCTCGGAGAACTCCGCGTGCGTCGCGGCCACCACGACGTCGGTCGCGCCGGCGTCGAGCAGTACGTCGACCGCCTTCACGATCGTGCCGCCGGTCGCGATCATGTCGTCGATCAGCAGGCAGCGCCGGCCGCTGACGTCACCAACGACACGGTTGGCGACGACCTGGTTTGCGACTCGCGGGTCGCGGGTCTTGTGCACGAACGCCACCGGCACGCCGCCGAGCCGGTCGGACCAGCGCTCGGCCATTCGGACCCGGCCGGTGTCCGGGCTGACGACGGTGAAGTCGCTCGCGGGGTACTTCTCGCAGATGTACGTCGCGAGCAGCGGCATCGCGAACAGGTGGTCGACCGGCCCGTCGAAGAAACCCTGGATCTGCGCGGTGTGCAGGTCGACGGACATGAGCCGGTCGGCACCCGCGACGTGGAACAGGTCGGCCATCAGCCGCGCGGTGATCGGCTCGCGGCCGAGGTGCTTCTTGTCCTGCCGCGCGTACGGGTAGAACGGCATCACGACGGTGATCCGCTTGGCGGACGCGCGCTTGAGCGCGTCGACCATGATCAGCTGCTCCATGATCCACTGGTTGATCGGCGCGCCGAGACACTGGATCACGAACGCGTCGCAGCCGCGCACCGACTCCTGCGGCCGCGCGTAGATCTCGCCGTTGGGGAACTCGCGGACGTCGGTCGGGCTGACCTCCATGCCGAGCTCGCGGGCGATCTCGTCGGCCAGCTCCGGGTTGGCCCGCCCGGAGAACAGCATCAGCGTCTTCTCACCGCTGGTCTTGATGCCGCTCATCCGTCCGCCCCCTGGTCGTCGTCCGTGTCCGGCGCCATTGTGTCGCGTTCCCGGGCCCGGCGCGCGGCCTCGGCCGACTTCGTCCCGGCGCGCCGCCGCTCGACCCAACCCTCGATGTTGCGCTGCCGCTCGCGCGCGACGCCGATCGCACCGGACGGTACGTCGTCGGTGATCACCGAGCCGGCCGCCGTATAGGCGCCGTCGTGCACCGTCACCGGTGCGACGAGCATCGTGTCGGAGCCGACCCGTACGTCGTCGCCGACCGTCGTCTGGTGCTTCTCGACGCCGTCGTAGTTGACGAACACCGTCGCCGCGCCGATGTTGGTCCGCTCGCCGATCACCGCGTCGCCGACGTAGGACAGGTGCGGCACCTTGCTGTCGTCGCCCACGTCGGCGGCCTTCATCTCGACGTACGCGCCGGCTTTGCTGCGCGCGCCAAGCCGGGTGCCCGGGCGGAGGTACGTGTACGGCCCGACGGTTGCGTTCGGGCCGATCTCGGCGCCCTCGCAGTGCGCCTTCACGACCGTCGCGCCCTCGCCGACCGTCGTGTCGCGCAGCGTGCAGTCCGGGCCGACGACCGCGCCGCGGCGGACCGTCGTCGTACCGTGCAGTTGCGTGTTCTGGTGCAGGGTGACGTCGGGCTCGAGCCGGACGCCGACGCCCATCCACGTCGTCTGCGGGTCGGTGACCGTGACGCCTTCGCGCATCCAGTGCTCGACGATGCGGTCGCGCATGAGCCGGCGCGCGGTCGCGAGCTGGATGCGGTCGTTGACGCCGAGCGTCTCGCGGTAGTCGTCGGCGGTGACGCTCGCGACGACGTCGCCGTCGGCGACGAGCAGGCCGATGACGTCGGTGAGGTACTCCTCGCCCTGCGCGTTCTCGGTCGTGAGCCGGCCGAGGTTGGCCCGCAGCTTCGCCGCGTCGAAGACGTAGACGCTGGTGGCGACCTCGTCGAGCTGGCGGATGCGCTCGTCCGCGTCCTTCTCCTCGACGATGCCCGTGACGTGTCCGTCGGGGTCGCGAACGACCCGGCCGTAGCCGGCGGGGTCGGGCATCGTCGCGGTCAGCAGCGTCGCGGCAGCGAGCGTCTCGAGATGTCGGGCGAGCAGGCGCTGCAACGTGCCGGCGGTCAGCAGCGGCGCGTCACCGGGCACGACGACGACGGCGCCGTCGGTCGGGCCGGCCGCCTCCAACGCGAGCCGTACGGCGTGGCCGGTGCCGTTCTGCGGCTCCTGGACGACGGGGACGGCGTACGGCGCGTGCTCGGCCAGCGCGGCCGTCACCTGGTCGCGCTCGTGGCCGACGACGACGAGGGTGTGCTCCGGGCCTACCTCGGCCAGCGCGGCGAGAACGTGGCCGAGCATCGGCCGGCCGCAGAGGCCGTGCAGGACCTTGGCGGTCGCGGACTTCATCCGGGTGCCCTGGCCCGCGGCGAGGACCACGGCAGCCGCCGGTCGAACGTCGGTCACGCAAGCACCATAGTGATTCCGCCCCCGCACGAACTGCCGCTCCCGGGGTAGGAGTCGAACCTACGTCGTACCGAGATTCAAAGTCTCGTCGCCCCTGCCGACAGAGCAACCCGGGATCGCACACACGAAGCTACGCCTTCCCATCATCTCCAGTCCTTCGTCCGAGCCACGGGGGCCGGTCGCTCCACTCGGGACTGCGGCGCGGATCTCGCGCCGCCTGCGCGTGCAGGCCGGCCCACCATCCGGCCACCGACCGGTAGAGCTCTGCGGACCGCAGCACGCCGATGGTCACGCAGCCGTGGTAGCCGTCGCCGCAGTTGAGCCGGTTCGTGGCCGGTCGGTGCCGCTTGATCGTCGGCGATTGGAACCGCTCCGGGGCGATGCCGAGAACGCCAGCCCAGTACTGATGGGCTCGGCCCACATCCGCCGTCTCGTGGATCGCCACGCGGAACCGGCACCGCTCTGGCGGGACTCCGAGAAGAGAAAGCCAGCGCATGAACACGGCCACGATTGTGGGATCGCTGTTCACGAAGGTGACCCGCTCGCGGAGCGCGTAGCTCTTGCTCTTCGATCCTTCCGCCCAGTAGAGCGCGACGCCTGCCAAGAACAACTCGCGGTCGTCGAGTGGCCCGATGCTCGCCGTAGCTATGGCGTGGTCGACATCGCGTCTTCTTGCTCGGAACTGTGCGTGCTCGCGCGCTCGCGCCCTGAGCGCAGCGTTCTGTGGACGCTCAGCCTCCGGAAACGGCCGCGCAATCCTGACGTCGCGAACCCACGGGCTGATCGATCCTTTCGACGCGCCGGTCTTCGCTGAAATCTGCGAGTGGCTCAACCCCTCGCTGCGGAGCCGTCGGCATTCACGTCTCATGTCATCCAGCCGATGCGAGCGTCTCGTCTCCGCCGGTCGCGGGATGCCGCGGAGCCACGCCTTCAGCTGGTCGTCGTTCACCTGGACACCCAGCGCCGCGCGGATTTCGTCGTACGTCTTGCCGGTCCGGCGGAGCAGCCGGCATCGAGCGATCAGCCGCTGCCGCTCGGTGAGACCTGCCACGCGACCACGGTGAGCGCTGCCACCGACGAAAACCGGAGCGTGTCCACAGTGCGCTCGACAGCGTCGGCAACCGAAGCGATGGCCCAACGACCGGCACCGGATAACCTACTGGTATGGATCATGATCGGCCGTCCATATTCATCGGCTCATCGGCTGAGGGAAAGCCCCTGGCCGAGCAACTCCAATTGAATCTGGGCGACAAATTCCGCACCCAGATCTGGAGCCAGGGAGTTTTTCGGGTCGGTTCGGACAATCTCCGAAGCCTCGTCGATGCAAGTCACAAGTTCGACTTCGCGGTTCTCGTGCTCACGCCCGACGACGTCATCGAACGGCACGGCCACATCGGCCAGTCTCCCACTGACAACGTCATCTTCGAGGCGGGATTATTCGTCGGAGCGCTCGGCCCAGATCGCACCTTCTTGGTGCTCTGTCGCGACGATGCGCCCGTCATGCCCTCCGACCTTGACGGGGTGGTCAGCGCCGCATATGACCGCCCCGGGCCAAACGACGACCTGCAGGCGGTCATGGGGCCACCGGCTACCCGGATCAAGAACGCGATCCAGCAGGTCCTCGCAAAAAGCGCAAGCCCAAGCTACCTGCGTGCATTCGCCGCCCTGGCTGGCGAACTCACGCGAGAAGAACTGATCCGAGTCATCACGGAGATCGAAAAGAGACCCCAGGCGACGTCTCAGGACGACCAGGTACTGCTTCAACAGCTAAAGAGAGAGTTCGAAACTCGCGGCTACGACGAGGACACTCAGCTGACCCGTGAGGACCTTAGTCAGGAGATTCGCAAGTACAAGCGATATCGCGAACTGATGCCGGGGGGAGCGGAACGGACAGGGGAGCTCGAGGGAGTCCTCGGGGAAGTGACCCACAAGGCGGAGCGGCAGACATACACGAAGGGCCTTGTTGAACAACTCCTTGCGGGCGACGAAGGTGACCGAATCGTCGGGATTACGTTGGCCCGCGTGAGGCCGGAGCGCGATAACTTCAGCGGCATCCGGAGCGCGATCGTGGAGCCACGGTCAAACTTCGAACACGCACATGCGATCGAGACAATGACAGTGATGGCGAAGTTGTTGAAGCCCGAACAGCGTCGGGACGCTCAGCAAGTGGTCGATACCTTACTCGAAGACCGCGATGCGCTCATCGTCGAAGGCGATCCAAGCCGGCTCGTTCTGGTCGAGAAGCTCGCGGCAGTCCTGAGCCGACTGGGATAGCAGCAGAGCACGTCTCGTCGCCCACGTGGTGACGGTGCCCGGTCAGCGGATGCCGCTGTCGACGGTCACGGTGACGTCGGCCGTCTCGCCGGCCGTGACGGTGACCGCGGCGCTCGCCGTCGAGCCGATGCCGCCGACGTCGCGCGCGACGATCGTGTAGGCGCCGGCGGCCAGCCGGACCGAGAACCGGCCGCGGTCGTCGGCGCGGACGCGCGCGACCGTCTTCGAGTTGCGCACCGCGGTCACCTCGGCGCCGGGGACGGTGCGCGGCGGGCAGGGCGAGCCGGCCCGCTCGACCGGGCAGCTCGGCGCACTCAGCACGACGCCGCTGACCGTCCCGGCGGGACCGGCCGGCGACGACCCGCCCGACGCGCACCCGCAGACCACCGCCGACACCAAAGCGGCTACGGCGACGAGCCGCGGGACGGTTCTCACGGCGATCGGACGGCGCGCGTGGCGGCACCGGTTCCCCGGCCGGGCAAATGACAACCAAACGGGCGGGTTGTGCGTGGTTAGTCCGTGCCCGCCCGTCACTCCTCGATCGCCCTCGCTCTCGCCGCCGCGCTCGCCGCGACCGCACGCGCCGGTACCGCGAAGGTGCACGTCGCCATCCCACCCCGTTCGACTACAACGACGCCGGTCGCAACCGGGTCGCCGACCCCGACGCCGACTCCGACGCCGAGCAAGACGGCGACGAAGCCGGGTTCCATCCTGACCGACCAGCGAACGGTCGCCCTCGGCTTCGCCGCGACGGCCGTCGTACCGGCCGGCCCGGTCGTGTACGCCGTCGGCGCCGACGCCGGCAAGGTGACCGTCGCCCGCATCGACGTGGCGGCGAAAACCGTGACGGCGCAACGGTTCTTTCCCGGCAGCGCCGTGCGCGCGAGCGTCGGCGGCGGCGCCCTCGCCGTACTCGTCTCCGGCCACGGCACGACCGTCGCACGGCTCGACCTCCACACGCTCGCAGTGACTGCGCAGCGCACGCTCGCCGGGCCCGCCGAGGACGTGCTCGCGCGGCCCGAGGCGGTCTACGTCTCGACGCCCGGCCGCATCCTCGGGCTCGACCCCGCCACCCTGCAGACCCGGCGCGGGCTCGCGGTCGACGACGACCCGCAGCAGGGTGCGAACGGTGCCGAGATCGCCGCCGACCCGCGCTCGAACGTCCTCGACGCCGGCATCCCCAGCAGCGCGCACCCGGTGATCGACGTGCTCGACCTGCGCACCGGCCACGTGCTCGCCCGCTCGCGCGTCCAGGCCGTCGTGTACGCCGACCCGCAGGGGTACGGCGACGACAGCTGGGCGGTGTTCGCGACCGGCATGATGGCCGCGGCGGAGCTGCTGACGCCGACCGGTCACGTCCGTACGACGCTCTACCAGATCGGCCCGAACTCCGCGTCGATCGCGGTCACCGGCCGGCACCTCTGGACGTTCGCTCCCAGCTTTCGGCAGAACATCCAGTGCCGCGACCTGCGGACCGGGGCGGTCGAAGGGAGCGAGCCGAACCCCGCGGTCGGCATGGCCACGGCCGCCGACGACACGCACGTCTACCTCGCCGGCAACACCTCGCTGTCGATCTACACGCCCGGCGGCGCCTGAGCCTGACGCCTGACACCCCAGCCCGGCTCCCGAACCTACGCAGGCGTAAGTTACGCTGCCGTAAGAACCCAGCGCCGCTACGCCGAGGAGCCGTACGTATGACCGCACCGACCGTGACCGCACCCGACGCGACCGAGGCGGAAGCGGTACGGCGTACGCCGCCGCCGCTCGCCGCGGTGCCGAGCACGCTGCGCCGGGCCCGCGTCGAGCAGTTCGTGCTCGGGCTGTTCGTCGTCGTACCGCTGCTCGCGATCGCGGCCGCCGTACCGGTGATGTGGGGCTGGGGGCTCGGCTGGCACGACGTCGTGATCGGCGTCGTGATGTACGCGATCTCCGGGCACGGCATCACGGTCGGCTTCCACCGCTACTTCACCCACGGCTCGTTCAAGGCGCGGCGCTGGGTCCGCGTCGCGCTCGCGATCGCCGGCAGCCTCGCGATCGAAGGACCGGTGATCCGCTGGGTCGCCGACCACCGCCGGCACCACGCCTTCAGCGACCGCGACGGCGACCCGCACTCGCCCTGGCGGTACGGCGAGGACGTCAAGGCATTGACGAAGGGCCTGTGGCACGCGCACATCGGCTGGCTGTTCGACATCGAGCAGACCAACCAGCAACGGTTCGCGCCGGACCTGCTCGCCGACCCCGACATCGTCAAGGTCGACCGCGCGTTCATGCGCCTCACCGCGGTCACGCTGCTGCTGCCGCCGCTCGTCGGTTTCCTCTGGAGCGGCTTCACCTGGCAGGGCGCGCTGACCGCGTTCTTCTGGGGCAGCCTCGTCCGCGTCGCGCTGCTGCACCACACGACGTGGTCGATCAACTCGATCTGCCACACGATCGGCGAGCGGCCGTTCAAGAGCCGCGACAAGTCCGGCAACGTGTGGTGGCTAGCGGTCATCTCGATGGGCGAGTCGTGGCACAACCTGCACCACGCCGAGCCGACCGCCGCGCGGCACGGTGTGCTGCGCGGGCAGCTCGACTCGTCCGCGCGGATCATCTGGGTGATGGAGAAGCTGCGCATGGTCCGCGAGGTTCGCTGGCCGTCGCGCGAGCGCGTGGTGGCGAAGCTGGCCAGCAGTTCGTGACCGAAAGCGCGTTACCGCTCCCGGCATCGAAGGCGGCGAAAGCCGCGCCGCGGGTCCGGATGACCGGCACCGAACGGCGGGAGCAACTGCTCGACATCGGTCGGTCGCTGTTCGCCGCGAAAGGCTTCGACGGCACCAGCGTCGAGGAGATCGCCGAGCGCGCCGGAGTGTCGAAACCCGTTGTGTACGAACACTTCGGCGGCAAGGAAGGCCTCTACGCGGTCGTCGTCGACCGTGAGGTACTGCGGCTGCTCGAGCGCATCGAGACCGCGCTGAAAGGGCAGCACCCGCGCGAGCTGCTCGAGCAGGCCGCGGGCGCGCTGCTCGACTACGTCGAGCGCGACACCGACGGCTTTCGCATCCTCGTCCGCGACTCGCCGGTCGCGTCGACGAGCGGCACGTTCGCCAGCCTCATCAGCGACATCGCGACCCAGGTCGAGCACGTCCTCGCGGCACAGTTCAAG
The DNA here is from genome assembly GCA_030840525.1 of Frankiaceae bacterium. Classification (GTDB taxonomy): domain Bacteria; phylum Actinomycetota; class Actinomycetes; order JAFAQI01; family JAFAQI01; genus BP-197. Next base: position 4,047 of record JAVEEI010000193.1, on the reverse strand, counting down.
AGCCTCGGCTACGACGCGAAGCTCGCGCCGCTCTACTCGCAGGCATTGGTCGGCATGGTCGCGTTGACCGGCCAGTGGTGGCTGGTCGCGCGCAAGCCGAAGCGCGACGAGGTCGCCGCGCACCTGGTCAACCTCGCCTGGAACGGCCTGTCGCACCTGGAGAACAAACCCACCTTGCGGGCCAAACGCGGCTGACCGCGCGCGTCGGACCGCCGTACAGCGGGAACGCCTCTCTACGTGACGGTCCTCGTCGGCACCAGCGGGTGGCAGTACCGCGACTGGCGCTACCGCTACTACCCGCGCGGCCTGCCGCAGACGCGGTGGTTCGAGAAGGTGATGCACGACTTCCGTACCGTCGAGCTGAACGTCACCTTCTACCGGCTGCCACGGGCCGAGGTGTTCGCCGGCTGGTACGAGCGGTCGCCGCGCGACGCGGTCATCACCGTGAAAGCGAGCCGCTACCTCACCCACATCAAGCGGCTGCGCGACCCGCAGCCGTCGGTCGCGATGCTGCTCGATCGGGCCGCGCCGTTGCGGGACAAGCTCGGGCCGGTGCTCGTGCAGTTGCCACCGGACCTTCCGATCGACGTCGACGCGCTCGACGACACGTTGCGCGCCTTCCCGCGCGGCGTGCGGGTCGCGGTCGAGCCGCGGCACCCGAGCTGGTGGACCGACGACGTACGGCGCTGCCTGGAAACGCACAACGCGGCCCTGTGCTGGGCCGACCGCAAGGGCGCGATCACGCCGCTGTGGCGTACCGCCGACTGGGGCTACTTGCGCTTCCACGAAGGCGCGACTGACCCGTGGCCGTTCTACACCGACGACGAGCTCGGCGGCTGGGTGCGGACGATCGCCGACGTGTTCCCCGGCGCCGACGACGACGTGTACGTGTACTTCAACAACGACCCCGGCTGCGCCGCCGTCGAGAACGCGATCACGTTCGCGGCGGCGGTGTCGGCGGCCGGGCTGGCGGTCACGCGGGTGCCGGAGTCGCGTCCCGACCTTCGCGCAACGGGGCTGGAGACTGCCAGACTGAGCGGGTGACCGTCCCGACCTCCGATGAGCCGGCCGACACCGACGCACCGGCCAGCGTGTGGGAGGGCGTCGACTTCGCCGAGATGCTCGGCGGACGGCGCGGCATCATCGACGCGAGCATCCCCGGCGTACTGCTCGTCATCGTCAACGCGTTCGCCCCGCTCGGCTGGGCGATCGCGGCGGCCTGTGCGTCGGCGGTGGTGCTCGCGGTCGTCCGGCTGGTGCGCGGCGAGCCGTTGCGGCAGGCCGTGATGGGCCTCGGCGGCATCGCGGTCGCGGCCGCGATCGCCGCGTTCAGCGGGCAGGCGAAGCGCTACTTCCTGCCCGGGATCCTGCTCAACGTCGGGTACGGCCTGGTCGCGCTCGGCAGCATCGCCGTACGTCGGCCGCTGCTCGGTTACGTCACCGCGCTCATCGACCGCGGGTACGCGCACTGGCGCGAGGACGCGGGGCTGCGGCGGGCGGCGATGTGGGCAACCGCGCTGTGGGCCGCGGTATTCGTGCTGCGCGCGTCGGTGCAGGGCTACCTCTACGTGCACAACCGGGTGCACTGGCTCGCGCCGGTGAAGCTCGGGATGGGGCTGCCGCTGACCGCGATCGCACTGGCGGGGACGTTGCTGTTGCTCGAAGGACGGCGCCGCGAGCCGGCGGCCGAGGAAGGTGTGAGCACGTGAGCATCGACGACCAGGGCCGGCCCGAGCCGCCGGTCGCCGCCGGCGAGACCGAGACGCTGCTCGGTTTCCTCGACTACCAGCGCGCGACGCTGGAGTGGAAGTGCCGCGGCCTCGACGCGGCCGGTCTCTCCGCCCGGGTCGGCGCGTCGACGATGACGCTCGGCGGGCTGCTCAAGCACATGGCGCTGGTCGAGAGCGGATGGTTCTCGCGGTCGCTGCACGGCCGCGAGCGCGAGGCGCCGTGGAGCGCGATCGACTGGACCGCCGACCCGGACTGGGAGTGGCACTCGGCCGCGTCCGACTCGCCCGAGCAGCTGTTCGCGCTGTGGCACCGCGCGGTTGCGCGGTCGCGCGACCTCGTGGCCGAGGCACTCGCGAACGGCGGCGGCCTCGACCAGCTCGCCGCGCACGGGTGGCCGGACGGCACGGTGCCGAGCCTGCGCTGGATCGTCGTGCACATGATCGAGGAGTACGCGCGGCACAACGGTCACGCCGACTTGTTGCGCGAGTCCATCGACGGCGAGACGGGCGAGTAGCGCGCCCGTGGGCGGCTTCGATGACGTCACAGACGTGCTCGACTACCCGATGTTCGTCGTGACGACGCTTTCGTCCGACGGTCGTACGGCGGGTTGTCTCGTCGGCTTCGCCACGCAGGCGAGCATCGACCCGCCGCGGTTCCTCGTCGGGCTGTCGGACAAGAACTACACGCACCGGGTCGCGCACGACGCCTCTCGGCTGGTCGTGCACGTGCTCGACGCCGAGTCGATGGAGCTGGCGCGGTTGTTCGGCGAGACGACCGGCGACGACGTCGACAAGTTCACCCGGTGCGCGTGGCAGCCCGGACCGGACGGCGTGCCGGTGCTCGACGACGCGGCGGCCTGGTTCTCCGGCCCGGTGCGCGAACGCATCCCCGTCGGCGACCACACGGCGTACCTCATCGACATCGACGCGGCCGAGGTACGGCGGCAGCCGGCGCGGCTGCTGCGGCTGTCCGACACCGGCGACTTCGAGCCGGGTCACGAGGCGTAGCTACCCGTCGACGTCGTCGGCGAGCATGAGCCACTGCTCCTCCAGCTCCGCCTTCTCGTTGGCCATCGCGCGCAGCTTCGTGTCGAGCGCCAGCACCTGCTCGTGGTCGGCCGCGGCAGCGGCCATCGCCTCGTGCACGTCGGCTTCGTCGGCCGCGATCCGGGACAGCCGGCGCTCGATCCGGGCCAGCTCCTTGCGCGCCGTGCGCGAGTCGCCGCGCGGCTCGGTGCGCGCCGCTGGCTCCGGCGACGACGCGGCCGCGCGGCGTAACGACAGGTACTCGTCGACACCACCGGGCAGGTGCCGCAACGCACCGTCGAGTACGGCGTAGACGTCGTCGCAGACGCGTTCGAGGAACCAGCGGTCGTGGCTGACGACGACCAGCGTCCCGCCCCAGCCGTCGAGCAGGTCCTCGACCTCGGCGAGCGTGTCGACGTCGAGGTCGTTGGTCGGCTCGTCGAGCAGCATCACGTTCGGGCCGGCCATCAGCAGCCGCAGCAACTGCAGCCGGCGCCGCTCGCCGCCGGAAAGGTCACCGACCGGCGTCCACTGCCGCGCGGCCGGAAAACCCAGTCGTTCCAACAGGTTTGACGCCGTCGCCTCGCGGCCCTTGCCCAGCGCGACCCGGGTCGCGATCTGCTCGACCGCTTCGAGCACGCGCAGCGACGGCGCGAGCTCGGCGACGTCCTGCGACAGGTACGCCGGCGCCACCGTGCGGCCGGTCCGCAGCCGGCCGGCGGCGACCGCGACCTCGCCCGCCAGCACCCGCAGCAGCGTCGTCTTCCCCGCACCGTTCGGGCCGAGCAGGCCGACCCGGTCGCCCGGGCCGAGCCGCCAGGTGACGCGGTCGAGCAGCACCCGGTCGCCGACCGCGATGCGCGCGTCCTCGACGTCGTACACGTCCCGTCCGAGCCGCGCGGCGGCGAACCGCTGCAGCTCGACCCGGTCGCGCGGCGGCGGCTCGTCCGCGATCAGCGCGTTCGCCGCCTCGATCCGGAACTGCGGCTTGGACGTGCGCGCGGGTGGTCCGCGCCGTAGCCAAGCGAGCTCTTTGCGTAACAGGTTGCGGCGCCGGTCCTCGCTCGCCGCGGCCTGCCGCTCGCGCTCGGCGCGAGCGAGCACGTACGCCGCGTAGCCGCCGTCGTACTGGTGCACCGTCCCGCCGCCGACCTCCCAGGTACGGCGGCACACGGCGTCGAGGAACCAGCGGTCGTGCGTGACGACGACGAGGGCGCCGCGACGCGCGGTCAGCCACTCGGCCAGCCACACGATGCCTTCGACGTCGAGATGGTTGGTCGGCTCGTCCAGC